>CAMFKD010000053.1 GCA_945957095.1 uncultured Chlamydiae bacterium | reverse complement strand
TTCAGGCATGGTTCCACTCAACTGCGTACCTTCTCGAAAGCTACTATGTATTTCCGTCGTTCGCTCCATAAAATTCTCTCTCTTCTATTTAATTCACAAAATAAACAACTAGCTTACCAAAAAAGAGATTTTTTTTCAATCAAAAGGCGTTGTTGCGTAATTCACCACAAAGCCAGTGAAATCAGTGGAGGGATTATATAACCAAACACTGAAGTATGCGTTCACGGGGTAGCCAATTCGTACCAAAAATTGGCTCCAATCTGACCCTAGGCACTCCCAAAAACGAACAAAGAGGCCGCTGCATCTTTTGACCCATGCCAAATGTTCACCTTTTTCGCCGAGCGCAGCGAGGCTTTGGAGTGCTCGAGCTTTCACTTTTTAGGAAGGAGTCAGGAGGTAGGAGTCAGAATGTTAGGATTGCTTTCAAGACGCAATTCTACCTTATGCTTGGGGTCGACCTTACTTCTTTCAACCCTTTTTACCCTTGCAGGTTTCTTCAAAAGTGAAAGCGCAAGCAAGCTTGCGCACTCCAAAGCTTCGCGTGCGCCTCTTTGGTGAAGGTATGCGTTATGCGCTCAGTAAAGAAGCCTTTAAACTATCCTACAGCAATCACGCCTCGCGTATAGAAGGATTTAGACGTTCAAATTCTCGAGCTTCGTCTATAAGGCTATCCCATGTTCCATTTAAACAACTCTGGGAGGACGCTTCCCTTACAGGACCAAGGTCAAAACCCAGTCCATGAGTTCCTTTTATTTTTTCAAGGGCGCCGAATGCGGAGTGGAATCCCATCCGGGCAAGGGTTTCAATCTTTGGAACAACCCGGTCTAGGATATTACGTGTTGTTGGATCACCAGGCCCACCCCTTGGGCCCAACTCCAGCAACGCTTGGTAGGTCCAAGTGAAACTGTCGGTAACTGGATCATAAGACCCTGTAGTTCCTGATAACCACTCTAACCGATCAATCATATTGTTAATAAATAGACTGCGATATGGAGCGAATACTTGCTCATCGATCTTTTTTTCCTTAAATTTTGCTTCAAGTTTGTCCAAATCTTGGAAATAGCAGTATTCGCGGTCGGCGGTCACGCTGGAACTCAATAAGGCAAGATTAATTGGTGACACGCCGGGAAACCTTTCGGATAGAGAAAGCGGTCGTACATCAGGGCATACAAACCTCTTGCGAATGGTGGCTAGTTCGGTCTGATTCATTTCACCCTGATCGCCTAAGCTCTCAAGCTGAAGCATGCAGTCGATATCTCCCGCTTTGGCCTTCTCAGGACATGTTGCAAGGATAGACTCGACCGTCTCATTCTTGCCAATAAAAAACAGATTTCTCAAAAACTTTGCCCACGTTCCACTCGACGCGCTCTCTTGGAATTTACTACGGATATCGAGAAATTCTGTTCTATTTAAGGTTCCCTGCTTTCTTAGCTCTTCAAGCTGATCCAAACAAGGCTGATGGCCGCGTTTGGCTAGATCAGAGCAAACTTCAATGATAGTTTGGTCTAAAGTACAGGGCTCTTTCTTAGTGATGCTAGGGCCGTGTGCGTTGTGGCTGGCCATCTTGCTGCCTAGGTAGTAACTACCTACTGCCAGCCCCAAAGCCGCAACTATCGCAAGCACATGTTTCATCTGCAGCTTGAATGGCGTTTCTTTGTTAGCCTGCAAAGGAACATCTGGAGCTGCCAGTTCCTCCTTTTTTATTTCAGTGACCATACGTGGTGTCGATGACACGTTAAAGGGGATAGTGACAGTCGCGATAGCAGCTCTAGTTAGATCTCGGAGCGCCTTAATGACAAGAAGAGCTAACTGCTTGAGATGTGATAACGAGTCTCCTATTTTGCCAAAGCCAACAAGAGAACCTCCGACTTTTATCACTGCCACCGGTATGTCACGGAGTGCCCGACAGACCTGCCGTAAGGAATCCCCAACTGTCGGAAATGATTCCACAGGAAGGATACTAGCTGTCTTTTCAGGCATGGTTCCACTCAACTGCGTACCTTCTCGAAAGCTACTATGTATTTCCATCGTCCGTTCCATAAAACTCTCTCTTCTATTTAATTCACAAAATAAAAAGAGACATTAACAAAAAAGAGATTTTTTTTCAACAAAAATGCTAAAATCGCACGTGTTCACGGGCTAGCCCATTCGTGCCCGCTTGCGTGCCCGATTTGCCTTGGAAATATAGGATTTTCTATCATTATATCTTTACATCATTTCTATCGTTAATTTTACCTTAAATTCGCGCTATCAAGAAAATTATACAACAACGTCTATCCCTTCACAGATCTCAGTGGTGAACATGTACGAGGAGAAAGCGCGGATTACCGCTGATGGCCGCATACCAATAGGCAGCGACGGCTGCAGCACGGTAGACTCTAAGCTGCCCACGTCCGACCGAATAAACATGAAGTAAGCCACGCTCGATCAAATCATGCTCCAGTCTATCCCAATCATAGACGACGGCATCGGGAGGCTCCAAAGGTCTGACACGATAGACAAGTTTAACAGGTGTCCGCTGTGCTCCTTCGACAATGACACCATCGAACGTCTTGTGGAAGCGATACGGCACATTGCAAAGCTCCTCGACGTGATGGATAAAAGTGGTGCAGGAAAAGTGAGCTCCTAAAAAGGCGACCCATCCATCCTGTGCCACCAATTCAGCAAACGTAGACTCGATGCCAAAGCAGTTGTGTGCAGGAGCGAGCTCAAACTGCCTATTATGGCGTATACAAAAGTTAAACACCGGCGTACGCGTTCGCTCTTTCCAATAACGCCGACGGTAATGGTCGGTGAGAGCACCGACGCGGCTAGGGCTGTGCTGCACGTCATAGATACCATTGCGGCAAAAGTCGTAATTAAAGGTGGGGATGAGTAACGTACGCTCCCCAAGAGCCTCAGCTAAGAGCTCTTCATAGGCATGACACATCGCTTCTTTAGACTGCAGAGCATCGAGCATGCCGATGCGTAGGATGTCCGAATGAAGCAGAACAGGTCCGTTGCACACTAAGTTAAAAGCTTTCTGAAGATCTTTGAGGACGGTAGCCTTAGGAACGATGAGATCCACGCCTGACCTCCTCCAGCAATCCAGCCTTCATCAGCTTTTGGACGGATGACTGCAACTCCCAGATCGGCTTTCCCAGCTTATCGGCGATGGCCAATAGATCATGATGACCGTCGCTATACGCCAGCAAGTCAACTAGCTGACGAGCAGCTAATCCTGACTCGCGTGTCGAAAGGGTGGGGTAGAGGCCATAGCGCCCTAGCTGAGGCTCTCCCAATGTCTTACAGCGGTAGCAGCGGTTAGCCTCTAGCGCCTCAAAGCAACGTAGGTACATCTGGTAGGAACCGGCAAGTGCTTCAGGAGTAACAAAAGACAGGTCATCAGCTGAGGTATGGTATTCGGGATATTCTCCATACTTGGTACGCATCAAAGAACCCACCGGCAGATCGACGCCTGGCCAGCAGTAATGACGTTCATCGCTACCGCGATCGAGCCAGCTGTAAGAGCGGTAGTCTCCTGCCAGATGCTGTAACACATGAGCCGTGATCTTATCGACTAAGGTGCCTCCTAGCCGCGTCTGTAGATAGCTGAAGGGACCAGGGTCGCCGACGCAGGTGATGACATAGCCCGCTTTGACATGAGCCTTGAGCTTATCCAAGTGGCGGCTCAGATAGACGATGGCACCAATGGTCTCCGGCACCCACACAAAACGATAGGTGTAGTAGTGATGCGGTCTTGAAATGAGCTCATGAGCCAAAGTGGCCGCTAACACAGGCCCTGACAGCTCATTATTGGCCATGGAGGGGTGACAGATGTAGGTGGATATGAGGATCTCTTCCTGGCTAGTGCCGGGGATGACGAGATCGCCGATGGTCATAGATCCTGGCCCTAGCTTGGTGTCAACCTTAACGCGGTACGTCTGTTCCGTCAGTTGCTGACGTTGGCGGTCTGGCAGACAGAAGCCCCAGCGGCGTGCATAGTAGGATGTGACGTAAGGGATGACGTCGGGTTGCTCCGGAAGCGAATGGAGGTGCGGTTGTAGCTCGGCGAGGCTTAGGGTCCCTTCAAAAGGTTCACTATAGCCAACCAAGTGTAAGTTGTGCTTCTTGAAATCGACAATACACTCCCCTGAATCATCAGCAATGTAAGCGTCACGTACCGTCCACTCTGGCGGCACCACCCAGTCGAAAGCTTTTGTACCTGAGGGTATCTCCTGAAGCTGGATAGGAGCGATCTCTCGCAAGATAGCGAAGGTATCGCGAACGCCTGCGCCTGTCAGACTACGGCAGAGGGGGTAAAGCCTCTCCATATCGCGATACATCTGCTCGCCTAGCGAGGCGTGGTCAGCTTCCATCGCAACCTCTAGATATGGATAGCTCGGCCGAGCGCTTGTTGGCATGCTTCCTTGATCGCTTCTGTCAATGTTGGATGCCCATGAGAGGCGTTGGCTACCTGCTCAACTGTAGCGCCAAGATCTAAGGCCATGACACCTTCGCCTATCATCTCAGAAGCATTAGCACATGCGATGTGCATACCAATCAAACGACCTGTGCGTTTGTCGCCGATAACCTTAACTAACCCATCGGTGTCGCCAGCACAGCGTGCACGTGGGTTGGCGCGGAAGATGCAGCTGCCAATCAGCATCTCGATACCTGCAGCCTTGGCTTCGGACTCAGTCAGACCCACAGCTGCTACTTCCGGATGCGTGTAGATGATGTTAGGAATGGACATGTAATTCACATGAGGCCGCTGTCCAGCAATGATCTCAGCGACAGCGATGCCCTCTTCAGAAGCGCGGTGCGCTAGCATGACACCATCGACAATATCTCCAATCGCATACACATGCTTAAGCGATGTGCGGAATAGCTCATCTACTTCTACAAAGCCGCGCTGGCTGACAGCCACCCCCACTTCTTTAAGACCTAATCCTTCTGTATAAGGACGGCGGCCAATCGCCACCAATACCACATCGGCGCTATGCTGCTCTTGCTTCCCTTCTTTCTCGATGGTGATCGTGACGCCAGTATCAGAGACAACGCCTCTGGTCACCTTGACGCCTAAGTGAAAGGTCAACCCTTGCTTCTTCAAACTGGTTTGTAGAGCACGACAGATCGCATGGTCCATGGCTGGACAGATGGTATCGAGCATTTCCACAACAGTCACTTCAGTACCAAGCCTATTATATACCGAAGCCAGCTCGACACCGATGACACCGGCACCGACGACGATCATTTTCTTTGGCACCTCCTTCAAAGCGAGAGCGCCAGTGGAAGAAAGGACACGCTGTTCATCGAAAGGGAGAAATGGCAGCGCAATCGGCTGAGAACCAGTCGCTAAGATGACATGCGATGTCTCTACTGTCTTGTCCCCGACGCCAATCGTGTGCGGTCCTGTGAACCGGCCAGCGCCATGAATCCAATCGATCTTATGTTTCTTGAGAAGAACATCGACGCTAGTGACTAGACCATGGACAATCTCATCTTTGCGTTTCATCATCTGCATAAAGTTGATTGTGGGCTTGCCAACCTCGATTCCATGCGCCTGCGCTTCTTTCTCGATAAAGTGGTAGTGCAATGACGATTGCAAGAGAGCTTTAGAAGGAATACACCCAACGTTTAAGCAGGTACCGCCTAGATAACTGCCTTTTTCGATACACGCTGTACGCAACCCCAACTGCGCTGCGCGTACCGCAGCAACATAGCCACCTGGCCCACCGCCTACAACGACAACATCATATCGCTCTGCCATGTTAATCAAGCCCTAATAACATTCTAGATGGATCTTCCAATGCATTTTTAATATGAACAAGGAAAGTGACGGCCTCTTTCCCATCGACAACGCGATGATCATAGCTCAAAGCCAAATACATCATCGGCCTGATGACGATTTGATCATTGATGACAACTGGACGCTTTTCGATTTTATGCATGCCCAAAATACCGCTTTGGGGAGGATTTAAGATGGGCGTCGACAGCAGTGAACCGTATGTTCCACCATTAGTGATGGTGAAACCGCCTCCCTGCAAGTCATCGACAGAAAGGCCTCCAGCTCGCGCTTTGCCAGCGTAATCAGCAATCGCCTTTTCGATTTCAGGGAATGTCAAGGCATCGCATTTCCGCAGGACAGGGACAACCAATCCTCGGTCTGTGCCAATCGCGATGCCGATATCGTAGTACTCGCGATACACCAACTCTTCGCCTTCAATATAAGCGTTGATACCTGGAATCGCATGCAAAGCTGAGACGACAGCCTTCACAAAGAAAGACATGAAACCGAGCTTTACACCATACTGCTTCTGAAAGAGGTCTTTGTGCTGATCGCGGACAGACATCACCACACTCATGTCCACTTCATTAAACGTCGTCAACATCGCTGTCGTCTGCTGCGCCTCAACAAGGCGGCTGGCAATGACTTTGCGTATCTTACTCATACGCACCCGACGCTCAGGCTTCGGCCCCTCTATCCTCTTCTCTTCTAACGCTGCTGGTGTCTGTGCACGAGGTTTATTTGGTGGCTGACCTGTCAGCACGTCGCTAACAAACTGCTCTTTGGTATGTCGCGCTGAAAACCCGCTAGCAACTGGCTTAGCCGGCGCTGGAGGCGCAGCCACAGGTGAAGATGGCGGTGGTGCCACGGCTGGAGCTTGTGCCGACGGCGTTGTAGCGCTCTTCTCCGAATCAACAAAGCCAATGACATCGCCAATCTTGACAACGCTATCCACAGCAACAGATAGAGTCAAAACACCCGCTGCAGGAGCATGCAATACTTGGTTAACCTTGTCAGTTTCCAACTCTAGGATTTCTTCATCCATGCTCACAGTACTGCCAGTAGCCTTAAGGATCTGTGCTACCGTTGCCTCTGTAATGGATTCCCCCATAGGAGGCACCTTAATCTCATGCTTCATGTTACCCTTCTCCGAAGATAGCTTTGATGATGGCGGCGTGTTCTTTTTTATGCAAAGCGTAAGAACCGGCGGCTGTCGAAGCGCTGATATCGCGACCGACATATTTCAGTTTGCTCTCCTTAGGCAGCAACTCCCCTATCTGAGCCCTAATCATCTTCCACGCGCCCATATTGCGCGGCTCTTCTTGCACCCACAGCCATTCAGCGACAGTAGGGTAACGATTGATGATCATCTGAAGAGTGTTGACATCCAGAGGATAGAGCTGTTCAACGCGTATGATGACGATGTCATTGCGCTTTCTCGCCTCGCGTATCGCCGACAGATCGTAGTAGACGCGTCCAGAACAGAAGATCATCGTCTTGGGATCTTTGACGGGCATAGGATCTTCTAAAATCTCATGAAAGCAATCTGTGGTCAGCTCATCAAGGCTGCTGACGCATTGTGGATGCCTTAACAGTCCTTTAGGAGTAAAGACAATAAGCGGCTTGTGGACTGTCATGAGCGCCTGACGTCGAAGCAGATGAAACAGCTGAGCAGGCGTCGTCGGATTCACCACCTGCATATTGAGGTCGCCGCAAAGAGTCAAGAAGCGCTCCACACGTGCCGACGAATGCTCAGGCCCCTGCCCCTCATAACCATGAGGCAACAGCATCGTGATAGGTACGTGTAAGCCCCACTTCTGCGCGCCGGGAGCGATGAACTGATCGATTAAGATTTGAGCCCCATTACAAAAATCGCCAAACTGCGCCTCCCATAACACCAATGCCGTCGGCATCTGCAAGGCATAACCATACTCAAACCCTAATGCAGCATACTCAGACAATGGTGAGTTAAAGACATCAAAACGTCCCTGATCAGGTTTGAGGTGGCTAAGGGGAAAATATTTCCTCTCGCGTTGCTGATCCATCCACATGGCATGGCGATGGCTAAAGGTACCGCGACGACTATCTTGCCCAGATAGACGTACGTGGACACCTTGCCAGAGCAATGTTCCAAAGGCGAGATGTTCTGCCATGCCCCAATCAATTTTTGGAGCATCCGAAGCGCCAGACACCATCGCCATACGATCTTCTAGCAATCTCTTGAGCTTAGAATGCAAAGCAAAATCAGCTGGCACCGTGCAGAAACGCGCGGCGACTTCGCGCAACTCTTTGGCATCAACAGCAGTAGAAATCCGTTTAAATGGGTCCCACTTAGGCTGAGCCTTCATCGCTTTGACAATGCCTGCAGCTTTGACATCGCCGGTTTCTACAGCGCTTTTGATCTTCTGCAGGTTCTCACGAAATGCCTCTTCCACATAGTTGGCATAGGCTTGATCGATGACGCCGCCGGCAATTAGCTGATCGCGATAGAGTTCGCGGATGGGCCTTTTTTTGCGAATGAGAGCATACTCTAAAGGTTGCGTAAAGGCGGGTTCGTCGCCTTCGTTATGGCCATACTTACGGTAGCAGTTCAATTCGACAAAGACATCACAATGAAAGTGATGACGCATCTCCACCGCCAGCATCGTGGCGTAAATACAGCCGTCGGGGTCTTCGGCATTGACGTGGAAGACAGGTGCGCTGAAAGTTCTGGCGATATCGCTACAATAGCGTGTCGAGCGAGCATCTTTAGGTAGCGTCGTAAACCCGATCTGGTTGTTGATGATGAGATGCACTGTACCGCCATTGTCATAGCCTGGCAGGCGGTAGAGCTGCAATGTCTCGTACACCACGCCTTGTCCGGCTATCGAAGCATCGCCATGGATGATGATGGGCAAGACGCGATCCTTAGCATCGCTACTCTCCATACTGACTTGCAAGGCTCGCGTCTGCCCCTCTACTACAGGATCGACAGCTTCGAGGTGGCTAGGGTTCGGTGTAAGGGAGATCCTCACTTTGTTACCGTGCTCTGTGACGTACTCAGCTTCAAAACCGCGGTGGTATTTGACGTCGCCGCTTCCCTCAAAGCTATCCGGGATATACCCCTCTTCAAACTCCGAAAAGATCTCCGCATAGGATTTATGTAAGATGTTACATAAGACGTTGAGGCGGCCTCGGTGAGCCATCCCCAGCACATACTGTTCAATGCCGAGACCTGCGCCTTTCTCAATAAGCGCATGCAGCATAGGAATCAGTGTCTCGCCTCCCTCAACGGAAAAGCGCTTCTGACCGACATATTTGGTGTGGAGAAAGGACTCAAAGATCTCCGAACGGTTTAAGTAATCGAGGATCTCCTTACGGTCTTCTGTCGACAACTCAACGCGAAAGCGAGAGGGCTCAATGTGCTGTTGCAACCATCGTTCCATCTCGGGCATCTGCAAACCCATGTATTCCACGCCAACCTTGCGGCAGTAGATCTCTTTTAACGTGGCAATAATTTCTTTCAATGGCGCTGTTGGCTGCGGCAGCAACCCAGCAGTGGGAAAGGTGTGCTCCAGCTCTTCCTCACTAAAGCCTAAAGTGGCTAGCTTTAGCTCGTGCGGCTCTTCAATCGCACGTGTGGCGATGGGATTGACATCAGCTAACAGGTGTCCGTAGGTACGGTAAGCCCTAATGACGTCAGCGATGCGCAGATCGGCGCCTGCACCCCCTTTCGCCGCCACCGTAGGTTCTTTCTGCAGCGCTAAATTTACGACTTGGCGGTCGACAACATCATCATAGCGCTCCAGTATCTGCCGCCATGAGGGGTCGACACTCAATGGATCCGCCTGAAACTTTAGGTAGATCTCCTCGACAACATCCGGGTTTGCACAACCTATCGCTGTCAAATCATCGAATCTCATGCCGCCTCACCCCCATACATCATGTATTACCTATGAGCGGCAGTCTATTCCGGGCACCAATATTTAGGAAGGTAGAAAGCGATTACGCCCCATTGATAGTTCCCCAATGTTCCATCAAGAAGCACAACACCCCCGCCATTGCGGTGCCAGTGTCGACGTTTCGCTTTCTGACTTCTACAGAATCGGTCACACCTTCAGAACGGCAAATATGACTATTTACCTCGTCCTGCTCTCCAAATATGAGAGGGGCAAACATGAGAGCAATTTTTTCCCTATTGTTTAACTGTCGTTGAGTAGCGTCTGCTTGCGGGATGTCGTTGGCATCACACACCGCTGCAAAAGCCGACATGACGGCAGATAGCCTCTCACGATCAGCTGCTGACAACCCCTGAACCCAACTTCTTAACATCTCAACCTTACCAGCAGAATCGTCTTCTAATTTTGAATAGACATTGGCAGCGTAATAACCTTCATGTTCCCCTTCACCATAAAACTGAGCTATATACGTGTCATTTTCTGCCTTAACTCGCTCATTATGAGCCTTATATTCTTGTTTTTTTGCCTCTATCCTTCTTCTTTCTTTGGGAGTAAACGGCTTTTCTCTCCCTCGTATCCGACTGGTTCGCACTTCAATTCCCAATTCCTTAGCAATATCCTTGTCGCTCTTCTGAATCTCTTGATTCCAACTGGCAGGAACCTTGAATTTTCTATGCCTAGCTACTTCAGTAACATAGGACCGAAAGCGTGCTACCATACCAACTGATCGACCGGGCTCAGAAAGCGCAATGCCTTGCTCGGTCACCATTTTCTTTGCTACCGCCAGCAACTCCGTAGCTTCTACTGTTTCATCTTCTAACAGCGTCGCACTTCTCCCACCAATTACCGAAGGGGTTGTTTCGGCCATAAGAGCCCGACCATTAGGACTCGATACCGTAGTATCCCTGCCAAAAGTGCGATCTTGTTTCATCACGTTAAATTCATCCTTTTTGGCAGCTTCTCCTGCCCTGCTGTGAATAGCACTCATAAGCGCTGTCACCGCTTGACCTGATGCCTCTTGTAATGGGTTCTTCGGCGCGACTCCCAACTCAGCTAATCGCGACTGGCTAAGAGACTGTGACGTTCGTCCCTCAGCTGAGCTACTGACAACCGCTAGTCTGACTTGATGATGATCAGTTATTGAGGAATCTGCTGCAGGCATCTCGGATTGCGCTAGCACCACCTTTACCTGATCTGGATCAAACACCCTTCCAGCTCTTTTCCCATAAACGCGGTGTTCATGAAGATCGCCCGGTATCGATTTTCCTGCTCCAGTTCTAAGAATAGGAGCCGCTGTCGTTGATGCAAGCTGTGCCGTCTGAACAGGTGCATGCCGACGAGGAGGCGGCGCTGGTGGCCCTGCTCCTACGTTAGGGTTTCGTTGTTCCTTGTCTATCTGTGTCGATGAACCCAGCCCTACTGGAGAGGGCGGAGCAGGTGGAAAATTGTGTGGTAACTGAAGATCACTCATCACAAACCTCTAATGTTATCCTCATTCTAATATTATAGCGTTTATTGATTTTTTAATTTTTATTTTTTACTATATAGGTGGAAATGTAAGAAAAAAGGAGCAACTATGCCACTTAACCTTACCTATTATGGAGATCCTGTTCTACGCACCCGAGCCGAACCCATTGAAATTGTGACTGATGAAGTGAAAGAGGTCGCACGGGAGATGACAGCCTGGATGCATGAACACCAAGGGTTTGGGCTAGCAGCTCCGCAGGTGGGTTACTCTTGGCGTCTGTTTATTGCCACGCTGCCCATCTTACTCCCCAACGGCCATTATCAGCCTACCAATGAATACTTTGTTTTCATCAATCCCAAGCTATCATCGCCGGCGAAGGAGACTTGGACCCGAGCCGAAGCGTGCTTCTCCTTACCTGGTATTCATGCGCATGTGACACGTCCGATTGCGGTAACAGTAGAAGCGATGGACCTCGAAGGCAACACCTTCATCAAAACTCTCGAAGGGATGGCAGCTCGTATCGTTATGCATGAAAATGACCATATCAATGGTGTACTAATGATCGACCGGATGCCCCACAAAGAGCGACGCGCCATCGATGTGCAGCTCCGCAAGATCGCCAAAGAACGCGCAGCAGCGTAATCAGTTCCAGCTAAAATTTTGTATATGTTCATGGGGTAGTTTTTTCGTGCCAGCGGCCTTGTGCGTGCCCATATGCATTAAGCTATGTATGCAGAAGACTTGAGAAAACGATAGGAATGAT
>CAMFKD010000052.1 GCA_945957095.1 uncultured Chlamydiae bacterium | reverse complement strand
TAAAGGATTCTGAGCTGCTCTTTTTCTTTCAAGCCCTCAGCATAGCAACTGTGGTTAATTATGCAACAAGGCCCCCAAAATGGACTTCTGCAGTTACCTCCCTATGTTACCATGAACAAATACTTTTACCTTCTTGCATAAAAATTCTTCGATCGACTACCACTTGACTAATGATGATACGAAAGAAGGAATCCCATGAAATCCATCATTGCACTCCTCTCTCTCTGCTTCTCTCTGCAACTGCTAGCCGATCAACAAGACTGGAAGGTGAATGTCACCATCGGCGATACCGCAGCAACAGTTTCCTTTGGCAGCGATTGGCACACGCGTTCCACCTCGGATAACTCAGGGTTGGTCACCTATGTCGCTAACTACTCTGATGGAACCAGGCGCTTCGTTGTCGCTAACCCAGAGTTCTTTGAACATGGCCTAATCGATTACTGTGGCCTGGTCGGCGGTGTCACCCCAGAACATGACGGCACAATCGCCTGTTGGGCCTACGCCTACCTGCGCGGCATCGGTGCTAGTGAACCCGTCGAATCAGTAAAGGTTCTCCCTACGGGACGCAGCGATGTCTTACGGAGTATTCAACGCGCTAAAGGCGTGCAACGCGACATCAAATTATACCTCGTCAACGGAGGCGCATTTGTGCTGGAAACCGAAACGCGCACACCCAAACAAGATGCCTTTATCAATACCTATTTCAATTCTCTTTCAGTGAAAAAAGCCTCTACCGCGACTAGTCCAAGGTGATCTTACAACCGATTATAAAACAATAATCTTTTGTAATATTTTTCTGACAATAATGTTTTTTATTATGATTCATGCTAATAACTATCATATATGGAAGTAACTATGGCTTCATCTCCAGTCAGCAGTGTCATTCCTGATCTGTCCTCATTCGTCCAGCAGTTTAATGAGCTAACAGCCTATGATAACTCCGAAGACAGAAAAGCTAATGAATTCATAAATTTGGTTCCAATTGCGGAGGAGCGATTAACCCCTGGACAACCCCCAGCATACCGAGTAACACAAATCAGGAAGCGACGCAATTTACATACCAAGGAAACGCTCACCGAAATCTATAAGCGCATTCTAAACTGGGTAGAAGAGAGAATCCAGCACTTTGAACTGTGGGATAACCACCTCATTCACGCACCCCTGTGCCGTCTTTACTTTATCGCCATGCACTTAAACAGCGTCGAAAACCTAACAGACCGTATAGCAACACTCTATCAAGAACAATTCCCTAAGCTAAAGCCCATTGGCAACAAAATAACCCCACTCTTCCTAGATTCCCCCGATGCTCTGATCAACCAGGTGGTAAATAAAACAGCCTACCCATCTCTCCACTACAGCGGCCTTCATTCAGTATTCTACAAAAATGAAATCGTTGCCGTACAACGTAGCAAAGATAGGCAATGGCATTATGCCCTTGTCACAGGTTTAGACGAGAAGCGGGCACGTACTTTGATGCGATATAAAGACTCTGAAAACCAAATCCAATCCATCAGTGATATCCCGTTAGTGGTCGTTGTAGATGCTGGCACAACACCTGGCCGAGCAGCAGGTCACCATTACTTCTATCATGAACGTGTTAATATCGGAAGATTCAATAGCGATCTTTATTTTTCTCGGATGAGCCCGGAGGAACAAAACCAGATAAGGATCCAAGAGCTAGAAAGGATGTTTGAAAGTTATATTGACCCGGGCATCCCTTATGAAGCTATCAGCCTATTAAGGGACAAAAAAACTACCACCTCAACCGAGCTTAACCTTTTTGCCTAAGCAATAGTCCCATTAGAACAATTTGACATTGCCACATCATACGTTTATACTTTTTCCATTACATCTGGAGTAACGATGGAAACGACTCAAAGCTCTACTCGTCATGCCTATGATCTATTTGCCGATGAACTGTTCGAGCTGCTCAAAACACAACGACTTGATGAAGCCCCTGACGCGTGGGTCGATTTCGAGCCCACAGAGAAAAATCATGTAGGTGTGTGTAAGATAGTGCGTCAAGTCGGTTCGGACCCGCTCCAAAGCGACAAAGCAACTCTGATTAAAATCCTCAGCACACTCACCGAACGCATTGAAGCGATCTTGTCGACACCCCTTCCGCGATCTCGATATGGTGACAAAATAGCAGCAAGCCTTTATAGCATCGAAACCATTGCTAATGCCGTAAAGAGTACAGATATTGCTAGCAGAGTCAGCAGCTTACGCCATACTTATTTTCCATCGCCCGAACCGATGACCGAGCCACCTCTTTTAATGGAGAACCTATCCCAAGACCCTCTTAATAAGGAAGTCCCCACTGCGTTGAGGCAACATTTAAAAAAAGCTCATAGCGCCTCTGCCCTCTTGCCAAATGAATGCGTTGCCATTACCCGAACAGACCAAAAAGTGCGATTTGGAAAAGTATTTACACCGCCAGAAATAATCGGAGAAAACAGGCGATATTTAGCCGCCTACCGCAAAAAGAACGGTACCATTAAGGCCATCGAAGAAGCGCTAATCTTCATCAAAGTTGATGCCGTCGGTATGCGCGCCTACGCGCCCTACTCTGCCTATCGCATTCAGCGCATCCCGCGCACATTCAGCACCCTAGTGGAAGACCACATGCGCAACATTGCTGGCGGAGACAAACCACGTGAGCCAAAGCGCGAACGCCCCCTCGTTGAAGATCACATGCAAAAAAGTGCTGCCAGAGACAAGCCGGAACAGCTAAAGCATCAGCGCACCACCAAGAGCCCATCCAAGTAAATAACAGCAATTCCCGGGAATTGCTGATTAAATAAAAAAGAAATAGCTTACCAACATAAGGATTGGTAGTATGTGCTCAAGGAGCTCTCCCCCGCTAACAGCTGCGATGTGCAGCCAACTCTAGGCCTTGTTCACCTTTTCGGGCAGAATTTCGGCCAGGCGAGGGGGCTCAGATGCCGCAGCCGACGACGAGGGAATAGCTTCAGCTATTGCCGAGGAGACGGATGCGGTAGATGGGAACCCCGCAGCCGGCCGAAAACTGACCGAAAAGGTGAACAAGGCCTAACTGTAACAATTGCCGAGGTCGCATGGATATTGCCCCCAATCTCACGATCGTCGTCATGATCGCCTTTGGCTTTGCCTTTGCGGCAATTTTGGGCTATCTATTCCAGCGCATCAAGCTATCACCCATCATCGGTTATCTCTTAGCCGGCTACCTGATCGGACCTTACTCCCCTGGCTTCGTAGCCGATGAAAAAATCTCCGAACAACTCGCAGAAATCGGCGTCATCTTGATGATGTTTGGCGTTGGACTCCACTTTAGTTGGCAGGATCTCGTCGGCGTCAAACGCATCGCCATCCCAGGCGCGATCGGCCAGACGATGACCTCAACGCTCGCTGCCACGTTCGTGCTACATTACCTCGGATGGTCGATGACAGCAGCCGCTGTTGTAGGCTTTGCCATCGGTGTGGCCAGCACCGTGGTCATGGTCCGCATCTTAGCTGACAACAACCTCCTCCATACGCCTGAAGGACACATCGCGATTGGTTGGCTGGTGGTCGAAGACCTTCTGACTGTCTTCGCTCTATTGCTGCTTCCTATGTTTGCTGAAGGGCCCGAAGCCTCACAGTTCTCAACATACGACTTGGCCGCTGCCATCGGCATTGTCCTACTCAAATTCTGCTTGCTCGGCCTAATCATGGTGACAGTAGGACGTTGGTGTGTGACCAGAGCATTGACGACGATAGCGCGTACACGATCCGATGAACTGCTCACTCTAACCATTTTAGCGCTCATCTTCGTTATCGCAACAGGGTCAACGCTGATCTTTGGGGTTTCTATCGCCTTAGGCGCCTTCATAGCAGGTATGACAGTGGGACAAACGCATGTGCGTCACCAAGCCCTCGCAAACTCGTTACCGCTTAAAGATGCCTTTGCCGTCATCTTCTTTCTAGCCGTCGGGATGCTCTTTAACCCCATGGCGGTTGTGACACACTTCACAATCTTTGCATGGTTATTAGCGATTATCTTGATCGTCAAGCCATTAGCCGCCCTATTCATCATGGCAATCATGCGCTATCCCTTAAAAACCAGCATCACGGTTGCCCTTGCCCTCGCACAAATAGGTGAGTTCTCCTTTATCCTTGTGGAAGAAGCAGCGCGGCTACGTGTCATCCCTGATGAAGGCTACGATACCATCATCGCCTGCGCGCTAGTATCTATCACCTTAAACCCCTGCCTCTTTAAGCTATTGCACAAATTCCAAGTACGCAAAGAAACCGCCACCGACCCCAATCCAAAGGTCAAACCCGACGCTGTCATCGTAGGCTACGGTCCCATCGGCCGCACCGTCAGCGAGCTCTTAGAAAAAGGGCGCTTTGTCGTCAGCAACATCGACCAAAACATCGACACGATTGACCATATCGCAGAACGTCGACCCAAGACGGTGTATGGAGACGCTTCTGCTGCTGCCGTCCTTAAAGCCGCCGGAACCGCCGCAGCGAAACTATTAGTGATCACCATCCCAAGTGCAGCGTCAGCGAGCTCTATCATCCGGACTGCTCTAAGCCTCAACCCGGAACTTACCATCTTCGCCCGTGCCACCTATCAAAGTGACAGCGACAAGCTACGTAAGCTTGGCGCCACCGTCATCTGTCAAGAAACAGAAGTGTCCAACGCCTTTGAAGAGCAGCTCAACGCTTGGGTTACTAGTAACCAATAAGTTGTCTTTAAAAGTTAGCCTCTGTATTATTCTGTCTCAATAATATTACAGTTTTCTCGAGATAACTATGAACGGACGCACTAGCACTTCCATTCTATTAATCACTATGCGAATGGTTTGGTTTGTCTGTTTCGTTGGAACCGCCCTGTCAGCGATGGCCAGTCCCGGTTGTGGTATTGAAGACACCGACAGCCTCGCTTTCTACCAGGCACAAAGACGCCTCGACAGCCTCATCTTTGAAGAGCGCTGTGAAGGACCGCCTAATCCGCGTATTCTCTATCTGTTAGGGCAATATCAAGATTGCCTCTTACGCTTTCTACACGAGAGCGAAGATGAAGAAAAGTACCTCCAAGGCATGCAGGAACTCTTTTTTCGATCGGCTAAAGTCCACTTTGGCAGTTTTTACTCCATCGATAAACTCCGCTACTATCGCTTCACCTACCCGGAACTCAAGTCCCAAACTGTCACCGTCAACTACAAAGGACATCACTGTGAAGCCTTCTACAACACCTTTAAAAACAATGCTATCCTTTCTTCATCCCAACGAACCGAACTGTTCCGAATGGAGCAGCTCAATTACCAACGAGATGCAATTATCCCGCCGAGGCAGCTTGATGAAAGCTCTCTAACCCATCTTCAACCGGAAACCATCTATAACTTCGTCCTTCTGCCTAACGATACCGTCTGGTTTGCAGAAGAGCGGTTAGGGCCACGCGAATACCACGTCGGTAACGATGAAGAGATCACCGAGAAATTCACACACCCCAATCATACCATTCTTGCAGGAGCTGCTAATCAAGCTGTGATCACAGCAGGAGCCTTCTCTTTCTATCAACAAGATGGAAAACGCCTCTACTTTGTATCGAATAAATCAGGACACTTTCGTCCCTTCCTCTATTCCCTCGCAGAATTTCGCGACTGGCTAGCTCGCCACGGTGTCGACGAAGCCATTGTGGTCCTCCTGCCAGATGTTGAAATGCCCAGAACACTCATCGAAAATTGGGATCCCATTTATTTGGGACGCGATCCCGAATACCACCAACTCTACTATACGAACTATGGTGTAGGTATCCCGCTATCCATCGATAAAGAGCAAGCGGTACATCTGCTAGACCTTGCCCAGCGGCGTTGGCTAAACCTGGAACAAGCCATAGACAGGAAGCTCATCGCAACGCTCGCAACAGGCGACACCAGCGTTCTCACTCCAGAAGCCAAAGATGCGCTCTACCAAGGCCGCGAGCAACTGAATTTGATGCGCTGCGCCTATACCCTACTTCTGCAAAACCACAAAGCTCCTGTCGCCTTCGACCGTTTGTGTAAACGCTATGGGAAACTGAAAGATGCCATCCTACACCAAGTACCCGAACGCATTGTCATAGAAGCTAATAAGCTACTCCTCCTCCTCAATGCTAATAGCATCATCCCTGTCATCGATGAAGAGCATGTCATCGATGAGGCTTCCTTTTATGACTTTATCTCTCAAAAGATAGAGAGGATGCGTGAACTCATCGCCACAGTCACCCTCCACGCCCCGTACTACCACACGCTGAAGAAAGAGACTAGAGATCTTGCCGTCCTATTCACCCTGCTGGAAATGGGCAACAGCTCCATCGAGAACGAGGGTTTGCTCACACACCGCGCTGCAGCCGACGCTTTCAACACGCTTCACGAGGAAATGAGAGAGGTCTATGACCAATATGTCGGCGATAAGATGCACGGTCGTATTAAAGGCGAGGTCTGCATGACATTGCCTACTAAGCTTTGTAACCAGCTCAAAAGGTACTTAGAATACATCTCACCTATCCCGCCGATCCTTGACTTAGCTCTGACTCAACAATCTGCTGACACGCTTCTCTTTTGGACTCACACCATCTGGTCTTGTACGCATGAGAACCTACTCTTAAAAGATGGCATCCGCAAAGCCCTAGGTCAGCTAGCTAAGGGAGAACCCGTTGAGGTAACACCGACGCTAGAGCAGTGGTTAGTGATCAGCAAAAAAGCCGCCGACGTGATGGCGAGGACGTGTAATATCCTCGAAGCAAACCAAGCATCTCCCGACGGCGTTAGCTGGTATATCGATCAAATTGACACCATATTGGCTGTCATACCTCATCGCACATACCAAACAATTTGCCTACCTATCGAAACCACAATGCCGCTAACACAAGATAAGCTAGTCACAATGCTTACCCCTCGGAAAAGCCTGTCTTCAGCTAGTGCTGAGCAAATTGCCCAAAGCCTTCATCATATCGTCGACAGCATCCGACTACTCACACATGAAAAAGTGCTAGCTTATCCCCTTGTTGATACTATCCAAGATCATGCCACGACATTAGCCGCTTTAGTGGACATGTTCAAAAAGACGATCTTTAAGAAAGTTCATCGCTACGAAGTGTATGACTACCTGGCACGCGCCATCAGCGGCTTGTTAGCCCAGCTCGACTACGATCTTCAGCAGCACCGGGCAAATCCAACAAACACCGTCGACCTCTCCCCTGAAACCCAACGCCTTGCACGACGCGTCAGCAGCCTCCTCAGCACCTACTAGCCTTCCTGTCCATCGTCCATCACAACGAGCTTGCATACAACTAAAATTATATTTATATATTAATTTATTGCCACTAAGAGGAGAGAGCATGAAAAAGATCGCCCTAGAAGAGCACTTTGTCACACCAGATTTCCTCAAGCTCACACAAACAGCAGATTTCCCTTTCATGGATCCTAAATGCACCAGCAACTTCCAGGAATGTCTACTCGACTTTGACAACCAACGTATCGCAGCAATGGACCGCGCTGGAATCGAAATCGCCGTCCTCTCACTGACAGATCCGGGAGCACAAGGACAACTAGACAAGGGCACAGCCATCAAGCTAACACAACAAACTAACGACTTCCTAGCCCACCGCATTTCACGTAACCCCAAACGATTCCGTGGCTTCGCCACTTTGCCGTTGCAAGATCCCATCGCCGCTACCAAAGAGCTAGAGCGCTGCATCCGGGATTACAAGTTCTTGGGCGCCTTAATCAATGGCCAGACTGGAGGCCTCTATCTTGACGATTCTCGCTATCTTCCCTTTTGGGAGAAGGTGCAGGAGCTCAACGTCCCCATCTACCTACATCCAGGCAGCCCAGCCACCATGTCAGATAGCTACAATGGCCATCCGGAACTATCGGGAGCTCTATGGGGGTGGACAGCAGAGACAGCTACACATACTCTCAGATTGATCTTCTCAGGACTATTCGACCGTTGCCCAGGCCTTACACTCATCTTAGGTCATATGGGAGAAACACTCCCCTTCCTGTTATGGCGTCTAGACAGTCGCTGGGCCATCTTAAAGCAACCGAGAAAGCTAAAGAAAAGTCCCTCACAATACATCAAAGATCACGTCTACGTGACAACATCTGGCATGTGCTCTAATGGACCATTGCTATGCGCGCTTCAAGAGCTAGGAGAAAACCGCATCATGTTCGCCACTGATTACCCCTACGAATCCATCGATATCGCAACCAAATTCATCGAACAAGCCCCTCTGTCTGAAGAGGTGCGCCAGCACATATGCTACCGCAATGCCCAGCGCCTCTTTCCTCTCGCAGCAGAAGCTCATGCGGCTATTGCTAAATAACTGATCCAGGCAAAAGCGTCACCGTGAATACGTAGGGCGACGACGTAGAATCCAACCTGGTGTTGGTATTTGGCAATGTGCTCATAATCCCTCCTACGATATAACCCACGACAACAGGCTCACGAGGCAAGGCATCTAACTGAATGACGCCATTGCTAAACAACGGAATCCCGTCTACGGGAAAAAACATAGCTTCAGCACCAAATAGCAATTGATTTCCAGGATTGGTACCCGTCGAAGCAATAAACGGATACTCGCCACTCATCAAGTACTGCGTACAACTATTGTTGCGGTCTATTTTGACTGTCGTCATCTGGTTAATGAAAGGAATTTCAGAATCCGTCGTGAACACGCCGCCTTGGAAATAACCAAAACTGATCCCGCCCGGAAAGACAACATACATCTCTTTGCTACGAGTCGAATAAAGACCAAAGGTAGGGCAGTTATAGTGATTCATGGCTTGCTTAAACGTATTGGCATCCTCCGGATCAGGTTCAAAGCTCGATCCATCCGGAAAGATCGTAATGGGCACGGTCCAAACACCTGTATCAAGAGTAAAGACACCCGCAAATGCGGTATAGGCAAACCGGTTATTTAATAGAATGGGAGCGATATTCAGGTCGCGCCTTCTGTAGTCTGGCAAGGTCGCAGATGAAGGTACAGCTAAAATAGAAATCTCTTTGCCATTATCGTGGATCCAAAAAGGGCGTATCTGCTGGGTATAAAGACCGTTAGAGGTATCGCGATATAACCCTTGAAAATTCTGTCCAAGCATCAACAGCATTGGTTGATGGTCGTTAGCCTGAAAAAGAAAGCCTCCCGTTACCTGTAGATAAGGATCAGATGTCTGTCGGATGGCCCCCACCGCGCTGCCAGCTCCATTCACAACCCAATCGATCATCTGATTGAGATCGATAGCTGTCAGTGTGCTCTTTGTCTCCATATCGCCAGTAGCTGTGTTGACCCCATACCCCCCCACAACATACAAAGTGCTTCCCTTCTGAAAAGACTGAGAGGCTGTAGTCGATAGATCATCGATCTGATCTTGGGTTAATCCCCCAGTGGATAGATCGCGACTCCAGCTATTACCAGTAGTAGGATCAACTACATAGACAACCGTGTTCTGAAAAGAAGGCGGAAAGTTGTTTCCTACGTTGTCAAATCCATGCAACCCGTTCGTCCTACCTGCTAGTAGCAACCACTTGCCGCCCTGAATAGCACTAGCATAGGATTGCAAACCCGTCGGCAGGCTAAAAGGCGCCTGATCGATCACGACAGAAAAAGGCAATCCATCAGGTGGCAAGACAGGGCTCAATGTCAACGTTTGATTCTGCCCCCAAACAGTACCTACAGGCAATATCAGCGCCCACATTGTCACTAGCTTTAATATCACATTCATAACAACCTTCAATTCTCTTTAGTTTCCCAATCTACCGGTAGCGTAAAGTCAGCGATGAAAATCTGCGAGCTTCCATCTTCTCCTCGCTTAGAAGTCCATAGCATCTTCGTCCCTTCTTGGTTGAAAGCAGGAAGCCCATCAAAAGCAGGATGATGCGTCACACGATGAAACTCTCCTGTACTGATAGACAACAAATAGATTTCATAGTTGCGATGGCTATGAATCGATGTCGTATAAGCCACCACATCCTGAGACGGATGCCAAAATGGAGCCCAATTAACAGCCGCATTATCGGTCAGCTGAACAAGGTTTAAACCATCTCTATCCATCATGTAAATCTGCAGATAGTGCGGCGCATCTCTATCAGCCCTAAAGATAATCTTTGTGCCGTCAGGAGAAAAAAATGGCCCACCATTGTAGCAATGATCCGTATAAGTCAATTGCTGCACATCAGAACCATCACAACGCATCACATAGATATTCATAGCGCCATCTTCGTTGCTAGCATAGACGATATGCTCGCCATCGGGAGAATAGGCACACTCCGCATGATAGGCCGCTCCACTCGTCAAAGCCACAGCCTCTGACCCATCGATATTGGCTTCGTAGATATTCATATAGGCGGTCAAATCCCACTGATACTTACCGCTAGCCTCTGTCATCCAATCCTGCGGACTAGCTGCAAAGATCAACTTATCGCCATGCGGATGAAAGCAAGAACACGTGCACGTCTGTGCGCCACGGCTGATCTGACGTACTTCGCGACTGTTCAAATCCAACGTGTAGATCTGGTAACCATTTTCCCCTTTAGGTACTGCCTGGAAGCTGATCATCTGTCCATCAGGGGAAAAGTACGCCTCTCCTGCTTTCTCAAATCCCATAGAGGAAAAAGTGAGTTGCTCAACGTTTGTCAACAGCAGTTCGTCAGGATGCACAATCCCAGCGATAGCAGGAGCGGCTATCAGAAAAACAGCCGACCTTAAGAGCTTGAAAACAAAATTCACAACCCGTATCCTCACAATTCATTTTTCGGAGGTATGGTAAATCGTGAACAGACAAGTTGCAATATTTTTCTTTGGATTTCTCTGCTTGCATGGGCTCGTGAGTGCCTACTCTCTAGATGTCAACACATCCTTCGAATCTTTTCGCGGTATGCCAGATGGCTCTTGGAATGGCAACAATGGCGCTACGATAGGTGTCAACGGAGCCCTATCTGTTTATGATTGCGCTAACGTACAACTAGGCGGTAGCTATGGTGTCTTTGACTGGGATGGCCGCGGCAACCTCGTCTTCGCCAATCCCAAAAAAACCGAACAGATTGGTTTCTTAACAGTGGGCGCTTCGACCTCTTACTGTAACTGGACTGGAGGACTGGTCTACGACCGTCTTTTCACCAGCAACTTCGGCATCTACTGCCTCGACCCAGCCATAGGGCAGCTACGCTTCCAACTCGGTTATTTTCTCGATTGCTGCGACGAAGTCGGCGTTTGGGGCACCTATGGCCTCTGTACTGCAAAGGAATTTGCCCTAGGCATCCCCACTCGCTTCCGAGCGATTGGCCAGATGAACTTTTTCTGGCGCCATCAATTCGATTGCTGTGCTGAAACAACATGTTGGATCGGCATGCCCTATCAAGATAGCCTCATGTTTCCAGATGAACGTGCTGGTAACCTGATCTTAGGCTTTTCCTTCAGAGTCCCCCTGATGGAACAACTCTGCCTCGATGGCAATGGTTCCTATATGCAAGCACGCAAGTCTCCAGGCGTTGTTCAAAGCCGCAACTATGGCTTTAACGTTAGCGTTGGCCTCACATACTGCTTCAATGGCTGCGAGCGCTGCTACGACTCTCCCTATATGAGCTTAGCCAACCACTCTAACTTCTTCGTCGACACCGACTTCAACCAGTAGCTTCTTCTCTGAGTGAAAACGTGCGCTAATAGTTGGCTAACTTAATCGCTGCTTTAGCTGCCAGACGCCGCACCTCAGGTCCTATCGTGATAGAGCTAGACCCATGAAGTCGTCGCTCGTGATCCAATTGTGCCACCAATGCAGCCAAGATTCTGGATAGCGAGTCATACACTTCATAGCGATGCTTTTTGCCGTAATAGTGTGTCTTTTTGATCATGTCCACCACGACAACAAGAGAAGCAACTTGATCGTAGACCCTATCCCACTTTTCAGGAGATAGCTCTTCATGGGCTGTCTCTTATACACATCTGACG
>CAMFKD010000051.1 GCA_945957095.1 uncultured Chlamydiae bacterium | reverse complement strand
TGCATCACCTGCTTCGGATCAGCGACATCAAGTTGGTAGTCTGTCAAGGGCAGGATGTCCACGCCTACGACCTCCCAGCCACCTTCAGCGAACTCCGTAGCAATCGCGCGCCCGATTCCCTGAGCGCATCCTGTCACTAATACGCGTTTAGACCGTGTCAAGACCCAAACCCTCCGCTAACATTCGAATCGAGTTGCGATGCACATGATGCCAACGGTTGGGACTGCTGTTGGAGTTATGGGCAGCCAGCAGCACATTGTCCATTGTACGTAAAGGACTATCTACAGCCAAGGGTTCCTGTTCGAAGACATCTAAAGCGGCCCCGTTGATTTGCCCTGTACGTAATGCGTTGATGAGACTTGCCTCATCGATCAGAGGACCACGCGACGTATTGATCACATATGGATGACGTTGCATAGTAGCAAAAGCAGTGGCATTGAGAAGATGCCTAGAAGAGGGATTCAGGTCGCAATGGAGCGTCACAATGTCAGATTGCGCAAATAACTCCAGTAAATCCACCATCGTGACCCCATATTGGTCAACGACAGCCTGAGGCTTATCGACAACGTCATAAGCTAACAGACGCGCGCCACAAGCTTGCAGTCGTTTAGCCACCGCTATTCCAATCGCACCAAAACCGATGATGCCTACTGTACGCTCCGATAGGGCATACCCCTGAGGCTTCTCCCAACCACCATTCTTAAGAATGCGATCATTGCCGATCAGGTTGCGGCAGAACGCCAATGCGTAACCCACAGTCGTGTCTGCAACAGGATCAGTAAAGGCATCCAAGGTCCTAAACACCTTCACATACCGCCTATCCGCCTCTTCCTTCTGAATGGAGTCAATCCCTGTTCCCCACTTGACCACAACCTTCAAACTCTTCGCTCCATCGTATACACGCCCACTAAAGCGATCGTCGCCGCAAATGATCCCATCGACTCCTTGTAGATAGTGCAAGAGCTCTTCTTCTTCCAATCGCTCGGTCACATCAGCCCATACGACATCTATAGGGTAAGACGCCAACAATGGCTCTACCTTAAGACGCTCTTTGATCATATAAGGAGCTGTGATCAGTATCTTCATACTAGTGAGATATCTCCTTCGTCAACACAGCACGCACTGGTGCACCCTCAACATTGAGAATATGTAGCGGTAATGCAATCAGGTGATACCGTCCAGCTGCCGCCTCCTTTAGATTGAGCCCTTCTAAAATCACGATCCCAGCATGCAATAGAATCTCATGCGTCGTATTGTCAGGATCATCATAGGCTTGGATAGAGGGTCCATCAATTCCCACCAGCTTAATATGGCGTTCCGCCAACCAGCGCGCGCTAGCAGGGCTGATGGCCACAAAAGCAGGATCAAAAGCCCTATCTGTCGGATGGTGATGCGAATTTGTTGTCTTGAGCAACAGACGTGTCACGGTAGAAGGTAAATTGAGACTCTGAAAGAAAGAAGGTTCGATAGGCCCCTTACCCGGATATTCGATCACATAGGCATCACCAATCATCTGTTCGATCGCCACTTCATGGACAAGCCCTCCTCCGGATACAAAGTGCGCCGGAGCGTCCATGTGAGTCGCTGTATGAACACAGAGCGAAAGGTTAGAAACCTGTACGCCATGCTCTGGAATCGTCTTAGCCTGTGTGATGCTTACGTGAGAATCACCTGGCCATACTGCAACCCCTTCTGAAATAGGCCTCGAGATATCAATGAAGGTAGGCCGATGTAGAGCTCCCTCTTGATTTGCACTCTCCTTCAAAAACTGTGGGCGGCGAGGATAATAGAGACGCCGTTTCATCTCTTTAGACATCGGCTCGCGATAAGCATGAGCTCGATAGGTAGCCCAAAACTGCAAGAAACGAAAGAGTGGAATATCAATGAGATTTCCCAACAGCTTGCCATCTAACAATGCGTGATAGTAGTCGCCGACACTATTCATGACAAAGAACTTCAAAAAGCTGAAGAAAGAGAACTGGTGATCGCGAAAAATGGCCTTATAAGCCATCGCTTCACGGTAATAGCGTCGATAGATCTGTTGAGCTGTCTCTTCATGGATGTGGTGGACACATGCTTCAGCACAGTAAGCAATATGGTATCCCTTTGCCATCACAGCTTTGCCCCAAGCAATGTCCTCCAGCCCTGGTAACGACTCATCAAATGAAACTTCGGTCCACACCTCTCGCCGAACCGCCGAGTTGGCGTTATTGCAGAAAGCAAGACCACAATCATCGTTGCTAACCTCAGGAAACCACTTAGCAAAGATTTGATGCTCAGAATAGCGCGTGTTAACATAGCCGCATTGACGACCATACACCAAAGCAATCTTCGGATTGCGCGAAAAAGGCGCGATCAACCTCTCAAGCCAATCCATATCGGTTGGATAGCAATGAGCACTGACGATCACACAAATCTCCCCCTTAGCAGCACGAATCCCTCGATTAAGGGATAGTCCAAAGGTAAATTGTTCCGCACTCACCTGGATGACATGAGTCGGATAGCGCGATACAATCTCAAGAGTCGCATCGGTTGAGCCCGAATCGACTACGATCACCTCAATAGGCACCGAGATTTGTTGCGCAAAGATATCATGCAAGAGCCGCCCGATGTGCTTTGCTTCATTAAAGGTACGGACAATCACCGAAACCTTAGGAGAAGCGCTAGAAGCTGCGGCATGCATGTCGACAATACCCAAGATAAGGCATGAAAAGAAGATAAGGATCGTTGACGATAATGCGCCGCTGCCCTAATTTCGTCAATTGATTAAGACTGTAGGCAACATATGAACATCGTTGGATTTATCCCTGCGCGTATGGACTCGAGCCGCTTCCCAGGAAAGCCCATGGCTCTGATCCATGGTGTCCCAATGATTGGCCATGTCTATATGCGCTCCAAGCTCGCGACGACCCTAAGCGATCTCTATGCTGCCACCTGTGACAAAGAAATCTATGACTACATCGTCTCCATTGGCGGCAAAGCGATCATGACTAGTCCGACCCACCCCGGTTGCGTCGACCGCTGCTGTGAAGCACTATGCGAAGTGGAAAAAAACACCCATCAACACATCGACATCGTCGTCGTTATTCAAGGCGACGAACCCCTCGTGCGTCCCGGTATGATTGATGCAGCCGTCGCCCCGTTGATTCATGATCACACGATCCAAACTTCCAACCTGATGGGTAAGATTACCTCTCAAGAAGAGGCAGAAGACATCAACGAAATCAAAGTTGTCTGCGATCAAGAGGGAAACGCCCTCTATTTCAGTCGGGAACCCATTCCTTGTACCAAGAAAGGCGATGAGACAACCCAACGGTGGAAGCAGATCTGCATCATGCCCATGCGCAGAGACTTACTTCTATGGTATGGAAAAGCGGAACGCACCCCCCTCGAAATCATCGAATCCATTGATATGTTGCGGCTGCTGGAACATGGCATCCCGGTTAGAATGGTTCCTGCTGAACACCCGATGAAGAGTGTCGATACCCCTGCCGATTTGGAGAAAGTCACAGCCCTGATGCGCGACGACTCCATCTATTTGGAAACGATTCATTAACAAATAGGAGAACACCTATGAAGTATTTAACAGCTATTTTCTTTACCTTAGGCATGATGGTCGGCTTCTCTCTTGATGCACAGCAGATGCAGAGCGGCTGCCAGTGCCAAGAATGCCGTTGCACACCCCAAGCCCACTGTGGCTGCTATTCAGAAGGAGGGTGCCGTTGCAGCAACATCAGTTGTCAATGTGGTCCTAACTGCCAATGTGGACCAGACTGTCAGTGTGGAAATGGAAAGAGAGGACCGAACTGCCAATGCGGACCCAATTGCCAGTGCGTCAAAAAGGTGCGTTCAACGAGAGATACTAATGCCTCTCAAGATGATCCTGAGTCTAATTTTGATCAATATGGTAATAAAAAGCCTGTTCCCAGTGCCTCCAGAACCATCGGTGGCCGCCACTAACATCACCAGAAAGTCTCGTCTTTCGCCGAGCGCAGCGAGGCTTTGGAGTGCGCAAGCTTGTTTGCGCTTTCATTTTTGAGAAGAATGCAAAGGCTTTAAGAAGAAAATAAGTCTCGTTTACACACATATGTGACTCCTATTTTCTGTCTCCTGACTTCTTCTCAAATTATTTATCCGCCCCCTCCAATCTCTTCAAAAATGAAAGCGCAAGCAAGCTTACGCACTCCAAAGCCTCGCTGCGCTCGGCAGAAAAGGCAAATACACACTAAACACTCTTTTCTACACCACATAGTACTCAATATTTTTATGTATCAAGACTTTTTCTTGATAAAAAAACTCATTGCTTGATAGCTTCTTAGAAACGACTGCTGAAAAATATTTAAAAAAGCTGTTACAGCGCTTTCAAGAGGCGTTCTTATGCACACAATGAAAATATGTGTTACTCCTCTATTCATCCTAGCTCTCTGCATTTCCATTCCAGCCATGGCAAAGTCCGATGACATGGGCTACCTCCCCTTCAGTGAAGTAGCAGGAGAACCGTCAGCCATTGTAGCCGGTTGTGTGAATGCTGTGACAGGCAGTTACAACGATGCGGAAATCGATGTCTACCTTCCTGGACCCGAACCGCTATCCCTACAACGTTTTTACAATTCGTCACGACAGCAAGGCAGCTTTTTATTTAGTGAATGGACCTACAACCATACTCACAGAGCTCGCATCGACCACGTTGGCATGAAATATGCTTTTTATGTTCCCGAATCTAATGGAGGCGCTATCGAATATGTAGGTGGTACAGTACGCCACCAACCGCAAACCTACAGCAAAGTTGGTAACGTCCCCATTCCAGAACGCTATTATGTTCCCTATGCATCCATCACACCGATACAAAACAAAGACCAATTTAAAGGCATGACTAATACTGGTGGACCAGAAATGGGCGGTCTAAGCCACTTAAGAAATCAATCAGTCTACTTCGAGCACGACCGTAAGATCATTTGGAGCTATCAAAGCGACGGATGCAGAAGAAGATTTGATACATTGGGTAACTGGGACAAAGACAATGCCTTACCAGTAGAACTAACCCTTGTTGAAGAGATTTGCCGCAATAAAAACGTTCTTATGTATGAATACAAAGAGGTAAAGGGAATTGCGGAAAAGCAGCTGCCCGAATTTATCACAGCTCGCAACCACACTGGCCATCAAGTCTTCAGCCGACTCACTTTCGATTACAGTCAACTCGCTGTTAACAGCAACATCCATCATATTGCCCTCTCTACTAACGATGGTAGAGAGATTAAGTATTCTCTGGAAACGCACAGCTTCGAAAATGGGGGAAACAAATTCTATCGTTGGTATCTCAATGAAGCCATCCGGCCAAATGCCCCAAAAGTTAACTATGAGTACGTCCATCATCGACATTGGCCTGTCCATCGCCTTATGAAGAAAATCGTTGCTGATCGTGTCATTCATCAACTGCAGTACTACTGCAAAGGGGACAATAAGTACTTAGGCGGTCATATCAATATCGATGGGCACGGTGATCGACGTGTTGGACGGGTATTCCAGCTCTATTGCCCTGTAGGAATCGATGCTACTCCTATCTTGACCCATCGATTTCTCTATAATTCCGATCATACCAATGTCTACAACACCTATGGCCACCGTACTATCTATCATTATGACAAGAACGACGAACGCCTCACAAAAATTTCCCGCTATCTTGGAAACAATGATAATACCTACCAATTCTATCATTTCACCGAGTTCTTCTGGGGAAAGACCAAGACATTTCACGAAGGCAACCTAATCTGTAAAGCTTTTGGTGGTAGTGACAGCAGGCACCGTTCTTGTACCTACTACGAATACGACGATAAACACAATGTTGTCGCAGAACACCTACTCGGCAATCTCAGTGGCACCTCCTCAATCGACCCATGGTTAAATAGCGATGGTATTCCCAAAGACAACGGTTGCGAACGTTATGTGATACGCAGAACCTATTCAAAAGATATTTTCAACAGGTTAGCTACAGAAACACTACCCAACGGACGTGTGACAGAGCTTCGATACCGTAACGATTCCCATCAAGTGTCTGCAAAAGTCATCATGGATCGTACTCAAGCCGTCTGCCGTGAATTCCATGAGTTTGACGATAATGGTGTCATCATCAAAACCATACAAGACAACGGCAGCGCTAGCTGTCACTTTCCTTATGATCTTACAGGCGCAACCTATCGAATCCTTACCTATATCACTCCTCGGGATTCAACCCCATGCCTTGGATTACCCCACATAGTCGAAAAGCGCTATTTAGACATGACGACAGGAAAAGAAGTCACACTTGAAAAGATTGTCTATAATTACACCAGAGAGGGTTGGATTACTCAAGAAGACCACTACGATGCCAACCTTGAATTCCAATACACCATTTACCGTGACTATGACTACATGGGCAACATCATCCTAGAGCAAGACCCTATAGGACAGATTACCCAACGACAATATGACCACTTTCACAACAAAATATGGGAACAAGGCCCAGACCCCTCTTTTCACTATGAATACGCGTATGACTATGCTAATCGCCTGATTGCTGAAGCACGCCACTGCACCGATGGGCAAGTGTTTAAGCAAACCTATGAATATGACTATCTAGGCAACAAGATTGCCTCGACAGATATACTAGGTCACAAAACCGAATATCGCTATGATGAACTTGGTCGCTTGATTGAAACCATTTTTCCTCCAAGTCCCGACGCCAATGGCAAACTCGTTAGACTGACAACTCAGCAACAGTATGATGTTGCGGGAAACGTTATCGCCATTACAGACGTCAACGGTAATACCACATACAAGACCTACAATGTTCGCAACCAACCAACATGTATTCAACATCCTGATGGTACAACCGAAACATACGGATACCATCTGGATGGCAACCTAAAATTTCATCACAACGCATCAAAAGTTAGTACAGGTTATCTAAAATATGACGTACTCGGCCATGCCCTAGAAAAGGAAATTTGTGATGCACCAAGCGGTAGCCTTTTAGCCCTATCTAAGTGCACCTATCACGGTAATCTGTTGACAAGCGAAACAGACTCTCTCGGCCGCGTAACCACCTATCATTACGATGGAGCAGGACGCCTGATTCGTATCAACAAACCCGATACCTGGACGGCATATGAATATGACAGTCTGGGACGCAAATCCAAGACAATTCAATGGCATGGTCCAGAGGAAGATGATGTTCGCATTTCCATAGCAGAGTATGACCTCTTGAACCGTGTTGTCGAAGAACGTGTAGAAGATAATCAAGGCAAGGTGTTTACCCGCACTCTCTATGAGTATGACAGCTTGGGACGTCGCATCGGTGTCGCCTGCTTTGGTGAGGAGGGGTCCAATACCACTCGTACCTATTATGATTCCCATGGAAACATCTGCAAGGTCATCGATGCCGAAGGCAATGAAACCCACACCCATTACGACTACTGGGCCCAGAATGAGTACGGCCAGCGGATCCTACAAACCACCGTAATCGATGCCCTTGCCAATCAGACTGTCACAACCAAAGATGTTTTAGGTCGCATAGCAACAGTTGTACGCAAAGACCATGTGGGGATAGAGACAGCACGCCATGCCAATCTCTATAATGGCCAAGGCAAGTTGATCAAACGTATCGATACAGTAAAAGCTGCTGGAACCGCCGATCGAGAATCGGTCACCGAATGGCAATACAATGCTGTTGGAAAGGTTGTCACCCTCATAGAGGCTTCTGAAACGTCTCTGGAACGCAAAACCTACTATGCCTATAACCGCCTTGGACAAAAAGAACACGAAATTCTCCCAGATGGTACTATTTTATACTTTGAATATGACATAAAAGGACGCCTCTACTGTTACTACGATTCGGCCAACACCTTCGCTTATCGCTATAGTTACGACAACGTCGATAACTTGTTGTGTGTCCACGATGACATTGCGCACACTAAAACCTTGAGATCCTATGACAGCAGCAATCGCCTGCAAGAGGAAGTATTAGCCAATGGATTGAAAGTCGGTTATCAGTATGACGGGATGAACCGCATCACAGAACTTATCTTGTACGACAACTCATCCGTTAGATATCGCTATGATAGCGGTCATTTGCGTTCGGTGGCGAGAATCGATACCCATGGCCATGAAACCTACAGCCACACCTATCTATCTTATGATCTGTCAGGGCATTGTACAGCTGCCCAGATGATTGGATCAGCTGGAGAAATCACTTACGCTTGGGATGCCTTATCTCGTTTGCGCCATCTCCATTCACCGCACTTTGAGGAGTTCATCCCAGAGAATGGATACGATGCAGTGGGCAATCTGTTGCAGAAGACGCGACGCGATGTCGTCGGAAAATCAGACTGTCACTATAGCTATGATGCTCTCTACCAACTGACAGATGAAGATGGTCTCGTCGCACACCGTTATTCCTATGATTCGCTGCATAATAGACGCAGCAAAGACGACGCCGACTACCATGTCGATGCTCTTAACCAACTCATCAGCTGTGGAGAAAACCACTACAGCTATGATTTACGCAGCAACCGCATCTCTCTAACCCATCACAATGACGAAACAAACTATATCTATGATAGCTTAGGGCGACTCAAAGAGGTGCTTACAGCAAAGGAACGTTATGTATATACCTACGACTCTTTTAATCGCCGTCTGAGCAAAGCAAGATTTGTCAAAGCCACCAAATCTGACAATTGGCAGCGCATCGATAATGAAAGGTACCTCTATCAAGAACAAATGGACATTGGCACAGTTGATGATGCTGGCACGCTTATAGAATTTAGAGCCATTGGACAAGGTCTCGGTGCAGAAATCGGTGCTGCGGTATCACTAGAACTTAGAGGCAACATCTATGCTCCAATCCACGATCACAATGGTCATGTAGTAGCCATTGTTGATGCAGACAACGGACAGGTAGCCGAAGCCTACCGTTATAGCGCCTTTGGCGAAGAGACTTGCTTTGCTCTTAAGCATAGTAGGTCGTGGACATGGTCAACATTCAGTTGGACAATAGACTCTTCTTGGGACGTCACCAACAACCTTCCGAGTACCCCTTGGCGCTTCTCGAGTAAGCGCTACGATCCAGAAACAGGACTGATCAACTTTGGCCGCCGCTACTATGATCCTGCAGTGGGTCGCTGGCTTACTCCTGACCCTGCTGGGTATGCCGACGGTCCCAATCTCTACGCTTATGTTCACAATAGCCCTCTCACACACTTCGATCTCTACGGGCTGTATACCACAACAAACACAGGAATGCGCCCCGATTACTGTGCATGGTCCGGTAGGCCCATGCCAATGCAACCACAACCCCAAAGCTATTTAGGAAACCTAAGACGTAACATTGGAGAGGCACTCTCCGATTTGTGGTTCCACCTCTGCCCTATCGCACCCATCCAACGTATTGGCATGGCTGCCTCTCGCGCCCTGGGTGGTCTCGGCTTTTCTTTACCTGGTCATTATAACGAGCCATCTTCATCAGGTTGTTATACCAGCTTCCCTGAAAATGGGAGTGTACCCTCTGGTCCCGACCGCATCATGGTGATCACAGGCCAATGTGTAAATCAGAAAGATTGTGAAAGTGCATGTAACAAAATAAGTGGCTATACAATAGGTCACAGTGCCTCTTACATGCATAATGCTTCTCACGGACTACTCTCTGATACCCTCGAAAGCCTTGCATTAATTATTGGAATACCGACAAACTCTTTGAAAGAATGTGTGGCAAAACTAAAGATGGAACTAGATTACATGAAAAAAGACGGTCATACTGGAAGACTAAAAATCATCGCCCACAGTCAAGGAGGGCTCATGCTAAGCCGAGCATTGGCCTATCTTGATGATTCTGAACGACAGTCTCTGGATATTATTACAATTGGATCTGCCAAATTAATCAGCGAAGGAGAGGCCGGTAGTGTCCGAAATTATATCGCACGCAGAGATCCCGTCCCTCTGGCGGATCCCATCAATTATATCCGCGCATCCTTTGGATTAATGCAGAATGTAGAGTTTATTGGTTCACTGATAGGCAAACCTTTTGATCATAGTATGTTTGGCGAAACATATCCCAATATCCTTCAACGTGAAGGCGCTCGACACTATCGAGCTCAAAGGAGATGAAACATTTTGTTAAAATTAATACTTATACTCACTCTTTTTATATGCACATCTTTTAAAAAAAATCCTCGGTCTTTCCTTATTACAGAAAGCGCTCGTGTTATGGCACAATATGATGCAGAGATTAAATCGCGCTGCAAATTATCCGTTATTGCAAAAGGCGGAGCTCTAATGGATGAGGTAAACTGCATAGACCGCGAGTATAGCTCTCCAAAGGAAGCAACTATCGCTGAAGCACGTCGCCTTATGGTGAATGAAATTCAACGTCTTATGATTCTATTCAATAGCGATAATGTACTGCGTCCCTATATGCATAATTTTCCTATGGATCAGAATAACTTTCATTACGGGATCAGCTTCGCAACTTCTAAGAATAAACCCAAGCATGACAAATCGGTTGGCTATGTCTTCTTACTCAATGGTATCATCTACTACTGCGCTCTTGATCTTCAGCAGGACAGGCTAACCGATTTACATGAAGAAACGTTCCAAGACGCTCTAAGAATTGTGGTTAGCGAAGATAAAGCACGAGTAACTTTAGCAAGATAGGCTTGATACATATTCACCCCTTTCGCTCAGCGCAACAAGGCTCTAGCGAGAACAAGCTTGTGTTTTCGTTTTCTCGGATTTCTCTTGATGTATATCGATTTCTAAGTATCATTTAGACTATATGGAAGCACTCACAGATAGTTCACAACAAAACCTAGATACATCCAATCAGTTCTACATAGTAGATATTGGTGCTGCCGGTGGGCTAGATCAACGTTGGCGTAAGAATCTTCCCAACTTGACTGCTATTCTTTTCGAACCCGATCCAGAATCATATGTACGACTTCAGTCTATATCAGGTGAACGGGACATCATCTGTAACACCGCTCTTTATAGCTCACAAACAACTCTTGACTTCTTTGTATGCAGAGATTCTGAATGCTCTTCCATTTATAGGCCAAACAGATCGCTGTTAGAGCATTTTCCACAAGCCGAACGCTTTGATATTGTCAAAACAAGCGCAGTACCTGTTGATACACTGAAAAGGCAACTGTTCAAAGCTGGAGTCGCTAGAACAGATTTCATAAAACTTGATGTCCAAGGTGCTGAACTCGATATCCTTCAGGGGACTGATTCTTTTCTACCCACTACATTGGGGCTACAAATAGAAGTAGCTTTTCAAGAGATTTATTCGAAACAGCCCCTTTTTCACCAAGTCCACCAATACTTGACAGAGAGAGGGTTTGCACTTATTGACTTACAGAAAACCTACTGGTCATTAAACTTGCCACAATTCAGCAGTGATTACAACAAAGGACAATTGATATTTGGAGATGCTTTGTATTTCCGTCTACCACAGAGTCTTCTCTCTGATGACAAGTTCAATCCAAATGACCTTTCAAGGGCCATTATGCTCTATCTTTGTTATGGCTATACGGATCTGGCACAGCATCTTCTTACCCTCATGCAAAGTAAAGGACGGGTCGATACTGCAGATTCTATCCACTTAGCTCAACTTATCGCAAAAAAGCGACAACAGTCACCTCTTCCACTATTTCGTGGCCGTAGTAGGCTCTACCATGGCCTTAAACAATTCGCAAAGAAATTTTTCTTTGTTTCTCTCACACCTTGGAATCGAGGCAGTGATGCTACAATTGGGAATTGATCTTATCAAATAGAGGCACTTCTGCGACCGCTTTCTTGATGCTCTTTTTCGTTTTAAGCTTCATTTCCCATGCTTCCAGTTTTGACTATCCCTTCAGGTGTTTTTGCATAATTCACCACCGAGCCAGTGAGATCACTGAGAAGGCAGGGTGGTTAAAAAATTCTTCGCTGAGCGAAGCGAAGCTTTGGAGTGCTCGAGCTTGCTCGAGCTTTCACTTTTTAGGGAGACTGGAAGGGCAAAAAAGATTGAAAGGAGTGAGGTGGACCCCAAGCATTAGAAAGAATATCGTTTTGAAATCAATGCTAACAACCATAAGCAAAAATAATATATAA
>CAMFKD010000050.1 GCA_945957095.1 uncultured Chlamydiae bacterium | reverse complement strand
GTTTTTTCCATTCCCCTCTCTGTGCGCTCTGTGTTCTCTGTGGTAAAAATTTTAGAGGGAACTGCTGTCATTCCGATCATTCTATCATTTGCCGCGGTTTATTTGTTTACGGCTGCTTGGTTGCTTCGGGCAAAATAAGAGCTGCACGTCGGTATTGAGCAATCGCAAGCTCGGGTGAGGCCAAAGCCAACACAGGCGCCACAAAAAAAGCTGCGGCGAAGGCTGCGGTTTTGTAGAGATGGACCGCCACTTCGCCTTCTGGAATTTGCGGCAATCCGTTACTAACTAATAGTCGTAAAGCTACTATCAACGTTTTAATCACTAACCAAGTGCTATTATAAAAGCTGTCCATAGGAGCAAAAATTAAGGCAAAAATAGCTGTTGCGATGCGGTTGATGACAGGCGCTAAGATAGCGACAGCCTTGACGACAGAGGCTGTGCTCGCACGTAGGTTGTTCATCCATAGTGTAGGCTTAATGACATAATTACTGAGCGCTTCACTCGCGTCAGCAGGAGGGAAGTAGAGGGATGACATTGTAACTCCTCCTATCAAAAAAAAAGAGGCAGAGCGCGCCGAAGTGCTCTCTGCCTCTTATGGTTTAGTCTCCTAAAGAAGAACTAGAGTTTCCTCTAGCGCTACATTAGGTAGTAGCAGGTGCAGGCATTGGTGCAGGCGTGAGCTTCTTAATTAGCGCATCAAGCACAGTCAGTCTAGCATTGTTCTCTGTCAGATTCTTAGCGTCAGCAGTATGGTTACTGAGCAGAGCAAACGCTTCGCCAGTTACGTTCAACTGAGCAGCAGCAGCTGTCAGATTTGTGCAAGCGGCTTCAGTTGAAGTTGCTGTGCAGTTGGTGCCGTTAAGAGCAGCTGTAGCTGCATCAAACGCGGCTTGAGCTTCTGCTAAGGCTTTCTCAGCATCAAAGTAAACTGCTGGGATTTTGCCTTGCAGTTCTGCTTGTTGTGCTAAACGCAACGTCTGTTCAGCTGTTGCTTCTTCCAGAGTTGGTTCCTTTTCACCAGCGAAATAGCCTTTGGACCAAGCAAAGCCTAGAGCACCAACTACAAGAGCAACACCGCTAGTAACAGCAGCGCCGATCTGGTAGTTACGCTGAGCAGCTTTCTCAGCAACAACTTCGCCACAACGGCTGAAGAAGCCCTTTACAGACTCCAAAGCGCCTTGTTGCTTAACAGTCTTTTGCTGTTCTTGCTCTTCGAGGTCATCTAGAATATCATTGACGACATCGTCTGCATTGCTAGGAGCTGGCGTAGTAGCAGCCAAGCCCAAAGCGCGGCAGAAAGCAACTGTAGCGTATGGGTAAAGAACCGTGCCAACAGTAGCTGTCAGAGCGATAGCAACGAGACCACCAACAGCTTTGCCCAAGCAGTTAGCTGCGTCGTTAGCAAACTCACCGAAGCTCTTCATAGAGCCGAAGAAAGCAGCAGCCAACTCAAGCACCTTAGTGATAGGAGCTAGGACCAGATTCACAGCTGCCAATGCAACGTTAGCGAGCACGTCAACAGCTAGAGGAACTGCTGTGAATAGGGCTGCTGGACGTGATTGAACTTGACGCTTGAAGAAGCTGTCGCTCTCAACCAGGTTGTTGATACCATTCACTGCCCAGGTACCGCAGGCATTTGTAGGAGCAACCATTATAAACCCTCCGAGGTTATGGTTTGATTTAGAAAGCCTTAAGGGTGGCGGTGTTACGTCGCCTCCTGTATCGATTCGGGTTAAATAGTATAGATTAGTTGTTTATCGAATATAAAGCAACCGTTAAGATAGCGTAAATAATAATAATAATTTTAAATTGCCCTAAGGATATTGTTTGGATGGGGTATGACAGGGAATAAGCGAGAGGAATTGAATCGATAGGATGAACAGAATGGCCACAATAGACGGAATCGAAGGTCTTTTCGTTGAACGCATGACACATACCTTTATGGACGATGGACATGGACAGCATGGCCGTAATGGATATCGTAAGCGTCTCTTTTGTCCATTGAGTCCATGTCCATACGTACGTCATCTCCTGTCGTTATTAACAGTATCTTAATACGTCATTGACAAAACAAAAATATTGATTTTTAAGTGAACATGAAGCATAATTTGTGCTTCTGATATTTATAATATTGATAGGGAGCAAAATCAAATGGTATCGCTTAATTTTTTGACCAGTTGGATGCCAACATCGTTACAACATGTCGCCACACCAACTGTTCCAACGACGTTGTTCGAAGTAAAAGATGCGGTATCTAGTTCTCTATTTAGCGTTGCAATGATGACTCTTTACCAGGAAACTTATCATTCTGCTTCGCAAGGCGAACTGAAGACAGACCATTGGCAGCCAGTGCGGGTTCCCCTTGTCAATTGGACGGTTTCGTTACCTCCTATCAACTTTAAGTACACGACGATGCAGCTTGTTGCTGGGATGTTCTATCCTATGCAGGTTTTCTTTACAGCCATGCAATGGAAGCAGTTTGGTGCGCAGCTCGTAAGCAAGGTTGCTGACTTGCGATGGTATCAGTCTGGTAATGGAGAAGAATCTACAAAGGTGCTTCACACAGCTAGATTAGAAGCGGCTAAAGAACGTCAACAGGTAGTTGAAAAGACGTTTTGGAGTCAACAGCAACCGGAGCTATCAGAGGCTTCTTTAGGCGTCTTATGGGCAATTAAGGCTGAAATGTTGCGTCGATTCGCGATGGAAGGGGATAAACCTCAGGTGCGGCAAGCTATTGTTACCGCGTCTAAAGGGGTGATTACAGATGATGTGGCGGGCAAGCTGTTAGGCCGATTGAAAACAATACAGCAGAAGCCAGAGTTTGCGGCGTTTCTTGCCATAAAGGGACAGCATGAGAGTGAGATCGCTGGGTTGGTTCCATCGCAGGCTCTTTCTGCGCTGCCTTCGTCCACTGAACTTGTCATTAAACAGCAGCGTAGAAGATTCTTCCCTGCCCTAGGGACCACTTTACAAGGCTTGATTCGGCCTGCCATTGGCACGATTGGTACGGTTGTCCTATTGGCCATGTCTAAGATTGGAAGAGGTGTGGAGCTAGCTGATAGCATGCTCAATACAACAACAAATGTCTTCACTGATGCACATGGAAAGACAATCCACGTAGATCAAGAGGCGGTAGACCTCTGTAGAGAGCCTAGTTGGACTCCTGTTCAGGCCAAATACTGTCCCAGTTTGCTAAAAGAGTATCATGGCCTCCAGGTAGGCAAGCTAGTGGATGCCCAGATGATGTGCGATACTGTGGCAGCGAAGTCATGGTTGCAGTCGGAAAGCTGGTTGGCTTGGGGTGTCAGGGGTCTTCATACCGGTGTCTCTAAGCTAGAGGCTGTGCTTGACTTTGTTGAACCATGGTTGCCGCACTTCATCTTTGGCCAGCAGGTGTTTGCCGATCTAAAAACAGAGGGTGTGAAACAGCTGTCTGACAACCTTCCCTACTACCTAGCTGCGGCATCCTGGCAGGGCGTTATCCCTACTATGGTGACAAGTGCAGTAGGTTCTGTTGCGCAGAGTTGTGGTCTGTTCACCACATGGGATAGCAGTACGGTAGGAAGAGGGATACTCGGGGTAGTGCCGGTCGTTGGCGCGATAGCGTCGAAGTTCTTTAGAGCTCCAAGAAGAGGCAAATCTACAGAAGAAGAAGTTGTAGAAGCTTCTGGTAAAGCGTTGAGCAAAGTCGTCTTCCCATCGCTGATGTCGCTTATGGCGCAGCAGCAGTATCAGCTGGTGTTCAAGCCGCTGCTGAGAGGTTGGAATGCTTTGATAGGAACAGCAGAAAGAGGCTGGGATTGCCATATGATCAATGTGGTTACTCCTAAAGAAGGCATCTGCCCATCTTAAAATGTACGTCTTCACCACGGAGTCACTCCTCTCCGTGGTGAACAAACACCCTAAAATTACTTCAGTCTTAATTAGGCGATGTGTTAGGCTGTCGGCATGGAATCATTAAGTATTGCTGACTTTAGAGATACGGCTGGCTCTGAAACGTCCATAAAACGCCAGGAGACATCTCCATCCCAATTTTTCCGCCGGGTTGTCTATGATGGTTTGGTTAAATCGTCAGGTTTTGCTGCCATTGGCTTAGTTTTCCGTCGTTTGGGACATCCTGGTGCTTGGCCCTTCCTAGGCAGTGCCATAGGGATGTTAGGCATGCGGCTGGTGGTGAATCTTACCAAAGAATATCAGTTGGTATTAAGCGATATCTTAGAGGGATGGGGCGACAAAACTTGGGACTTGATCAGGGAATACCCCTTGATCAAAGCTGTCGCTTATGTCTTTGTCGTCGTAGCAGCCTACTTCTTCCCCATGGTCTCTTTTACTTCGGGGATTTGCTTAGGAGCTCTGAGCGCTCTGACGATTGACATACAGCTATGCTTAAAGCAACAGCAGGTGCAAGATGCCGAGAGCGATGGCGACCTCTTCAATCAATTGGTATAGCCAGTGAATATTTTTGATCTAGCTTTGCAACTCTTCCTGATCACGAACCCCATCGGCAACTCCCCTGCCATTTTAGCCTTAGTCAAACGCTATGATTTCCAAAAGCAGAAACGCATCATGCTGCGGGAGGCCTTCTTTGCTCTGATGCTAGCGCTCTTCTTTCAGGCCGTAGGTGAACCCTTTCTTGATGCATTAGGCATCCAAGATTATGCACTTAGCATGTGCGGCGGCATCTTGATCTTACTGGCGGGTTTAGGGATGATTTTTCCTAACCACCATGAAGAAGAGCTGGAAGAGGAGTCGTTACAACGTGAGCCCTATCTGGTGCCGATCGCGACTCCCCTGCTGTCTGGAGCTGGTTTGCTGACTTATGTGATGATTTTCTCCAAGAAACTGGATAACCCTCTGGAGATGACGGGTGCTATCCTCATCTGCTGGATAGGTGTCTTTGCTGTCATGGGTGGAGCGCCTTACTTGCTAAGGGCTTTTGGCAAACGTGGGCTGCAGGTATTGGAGCAGATCATGGGCCTGGTCCTCTCGATGATCGCTATGGAGATGATTGTAAAAGGCGCTAGGTTGTTCGTTGATGGCCTCTAGCGTATAAAGCCAAGTCTAAGGAGACATCGCCCTATGACCCTCTTCTCTGTCAGTCTGATTCTGTTGTTCATCATGGACCCCATTGGCAACATCGCTTCGTTTCAATTGGTGATGGAGGGATTGGATCGGCGACGCCAGCGGATCATCATTCTCCGTGAGATGTGCATAGCCTTTGGATTAATGGCCTTTTTCTATGTCATGGGAGAGACGCTTTTAGCCTTCTTTAGTGTGTCAGAGGTGACCTTGCGTGTGACCATTGGCGTTATCCTTTTCATCGTAGGGTTGGGCATTCTCTTTCCTGGGCCACGCAGTCTGCGCCCATCACTAAAACCTGATCCCAATCCGATCTTGGTACCATTGGCATTGCCGTTAACAGCCGGGCCGTCGTTATTGGCGACCATCATGTTGTATGCTGTACTCGATAAAACCAATGTTGTTGTCCCCATGGCTCTTGTCATCGCTTGGATAGTGACGACGATGATTCATCTGTTTGGTGCCGAGATTCAGCGTGCTTGTGGCCGCAATGCGCTGATGGGTGCTGAGAGGCTTTGCGGCATGATTTTGGTGATGCTGGCCATCCAACGCTTTGCAGAAGGTGTCAAGCTCTTCTTTGCTGCTGGCCATGGTGTCCAAAGCTAGTCGCAACATCGCTCTCATCGTTGCCTATGACGGCAGTACTTACTGTGGTTGGCAAGATAATGGCCTTAGCCAGTCAGTAGAAGCTGAGCTGCAGTCTGTGTTGCAGCGCATCTTGCAGCATCCGGTGCAGCTGCAGGCTTCTAGCCGAACTGATGCCGGTGTCCACGCAGAAGGACAAGTGGCCAACTTTTTCACCTCTAAGAGTCATCTCGACCTCGAGAGACTTCTCATTGGCATCAATGCCCTGCTGCCCAAAGACATTGCTGTCCTGAGGTTATGGGAGGCTGAATCCACCTTTCATCCGACTTTAGACAACATCGGAAAGGAATATCACTACCACGTCTGTTATGGGAAGGTGCAGATGCCCCAGCAGCGCTGTTACCAGTGGCACTATCCCCACTTCCTAAACTTAGATCAGATGTGTCTTGCCGCCAATCAACTGGTAGGTACTCATGATTTCCAAGCCTTTTGCAACAAGCGTGAGGGCTTAAGCTATGACCATACCATCAGAACGGTATCCCGTATTGAGGTAGTAAAACTCCCTGACATGTGCTTGCGAATAGAGCTGGAAGGCAATGCCTTCCTCTACAAGATGGCGCGCAATATCGCTGGCACTCTAGTGTATGTCGGATGCGGCAAGCTCATGGTCGATGACATCGCAACCATTCTCCAAGAGCATGACAGGAAGGCCGCGGGCATGACAGCCCCCGCCCATGGCCTTGTCCTCAAACGAGTATTTTTTGAAGGGACAGAATCCAGAATCCAGAATCCAGAATCGAAGGGACAGAATCCAGAATTCAGAATCCAGAATTCAGAATAGGGAATCCGCTCATAATGAATACTCGTTTGAGGGCAGATTCATTCTCATTCTGGATTCTGAATTCTGGATTCTGAATTCTGTCCCCTTCCCTTCGCAATTGTATCGAGGATGAAAACAACGCTGAAGCCCGCTACGGCGCAGGCTAGCGCTATCCAGAACATGGCAGAAGCAACATCAGGCATGACAGGTGATAGCAGCTGCAGTTGAGGGCCATCCTGCAGCCTTGTCGGCAGAAGCTGGTACTGATAGGTCCAGAAGGGCCAGACAGAGCGCAAGGCTCCCAACATAAAGCCTGTCATGGCTGCTACGGTGACATTGCGATAATGGTGTAGGAGCCAACGCACTGCACGTGAGCAGACAGCTAGGCCGAATAGGATGCCGATACCTAAACTGACCATAATATAGAAAGCGTCGAAATCTAGAGTAAGTGTTAACGCGCTGTTGACGAGATCAGAGAGTGCTCCGATGATGATTGGGTAGGTTCCCAAGATCGTCAGCATGTAGCACCCCGACATTCCCGGCAGGAGCAGGGCGCTGACAGCGACGATGCCACAGAATAAGATCCAGGGGTCTAGTCGAGTGGTAGCATTGCCTGTTACAAACTCTTCGACGGAGCCCTCACGCTGCTGCTGATGGCTATACACTGGGGTGTTTGGATTGACAACACCTTTGGCGAGCATGCTAGCTATGCTTTTTTCTGGCACATCCAAGAGCCTCTCTGTGCGGCTGTCGTAGTTAGCTAAAGCCGTTACTTTGGTGTCGGGAGGCAGCGTCGCCGCAGGCAAAGCCACATCATAAATACTGGTGCTTTGATAGGGTTGCAAAGCTAGGCTTGTGATAGCAAAAGCAATGAAACCTCCACAGACTAAAGCAGCCAGCTGTCGCCAACGCCACTCGGTCACCTGCTTGGAGCAAAACAGTACAGAAGCAAGGACTAACCCAAAGAAGGCAGCAAAGAGGTATGTGCGTTGGACAGGGTTTTCTAGGATCGCGTGGATGATCCTCACGAAGGTGGCGACAGAGATGCTGATGCCAATACCTAGAGCTAGGAGAAATTCCCACGCGACCACTTGGAAGAAGGCCACAATGCGTAGAGAGAAAAGGAGTTTAAAGGCATTAGCGTTGAAGCTGACAATGCTGCGGATGAGGTCAGTGTAGATGCCCATAATGAAGGCAACGGTGCCACCAGAAAAACCAGGGATAAGGTCGGCAACTCCCATGCACATACCACAAGAGACAACCCGTAGCCAGTGCCCACGACTTTTTAAGTGCGGCTTGCCCTCGGCAAAATGGTGATCGGTCACAGCAGTTCCAGATAGTGTGCTAGAGCCCAAGCAGCGGCGACAACAGCAGCAAAGGCCGCAATCCAGACGAGATTGGGCAACCATTTGACGCCGTGGCCGGGGTTGCCGCGCATCTCTAAGGTACCGATGCCATAGGAAAACTCTTGCCTACCTGTTGGGATACTCAGCTCTGGGTTCTCCCTCAGGATGGCTTCACCATCAAAACCTAAGAAGGTCGCATATTGCCTGATGAACCCTTGCGCATAGACGGAAGAAATGAGCTGCCCTACTTCCCCCTCTTCAATCGCTTTGAGGTGGCTCATTCGGATGGAGGTAGCGTTTTCTACCTCTTTTAAGGAGAGGTTAAGCTCGCGACGTTTCTCTTTAAACATCTCGCCGATCCGTTTAGTCGCTTCACTATTCATCATGACTATTGTCCTGTCTTGTTGACTTCATAGCCAACTTTTCAGTTTGTTTGAGTGTATTTATACAGCATCAGCTTAGAAAGTAAAAGGCTAAAATAGCAGCCATTCCCGCTAAAATAATTCTCGATAGGTTTTAAAGTGCATCTTGGCAACCTTAGGGAAGATGTCGGCGCCTTGGCGAGCTAACAGCTGTTTGGCTGCCGCCTTCACCTGTGCGGAGGCTCCCTTAGGTAGCTTAAGGCCTACTTCGTCACCTAGGCGTTGCAACCCCTCCAGAAAGGCATCGCGTGCGAGGATGGAGGCCGCTGCAACGACGAGGTCCTCTTCTGCACGATGGCGTTGCGTCAGGTTCACCGATAGTTTCTTGCGAGATAACGCATTCTCTACTAGGTGCTCCCCTGCAAATTGGTCCACGACAACATTATGACATTGGGTTTTTTCGACCAATTGTTCGATGGTGGTGGCATGCCCCCAAGCCAAGAGGTTGTTTAGGTTGCGGAATTTGTCATACAATTCGTTGTATTTGAGAGGATTGATTCTGACGATGTGGTATGGGCAAATGGCCTTAATCTTGCGCGCAAGAGATGCTGCGGCAGCATCTGTCAAATCCTTAGAGTCGCGCACACCACACGCCTTAAGCTCTCGGATGCTCTTTTCATCGCCATAGACCCCAGCAATGCATAGAGGGCCGAAGAAATCCCCTTTTCCTGATTCGTCAATGCCGATGTGTGGTGTCAGGTCATCGTCGCCTATTTCATCATGCTGCTGATAGCCAAAGGTAAAGCTCTGGAGAATTTCCGGTTCAAGATAAAATTCGATAAACTCCGCCATTCCCTTGCCCTGTACCACCAGCTTGCCGCTTTGATAGAAGGTGACAGATATCCCTTTCTTTTTGGCAGCAAAACGGGTGTGTGGCGGAGTCGACAGCTCAAAGTCTTGCGCGGCGAGATCAGCGCGCAGCTTATCCCCTAGCTGTGGTGTTAGGTTGGCGACAAAAGGTCCAGTACTCATGGCAACTAAGATACAAGAATTCCGAATTCGTAGGAAAGAACAAGTCGTGGAATGGACAATGGATAGCATGGACCCAATGGACGAAATGGACAAGAGACACTAACAATGTCCATTATGTCAATTAGGTCCATTACGTCCATTTTGCAGCAGTTCCCGCTAAAATTTTTACCATCGAAAGGGATTTCCTATTTTCTATTTTTTCTCTGTGTTCTCCGTGCACTCTGTGGTGATAAATTCCTAAAAGTGAGTGGGTAATATTTAGCGGGAATGGCTGTCCATTTTGTCCATGTCCATCGTCTAAAGCAAATTAAGCTTTAGGAAGAGGCTTTCTAGTGTGCTACGAATGGAGCTGCTTCTGGCAATGTTGGTACGTGCCTCGGCAACAGCTTGTTGGACAGTGTCTAAAGGACGCATATGGCCACTCTGGAAGGCGTGCTGGAGCGCTTCAGCTTTATCGGCGTGGATGAGTAAGGCGTTATTGCCGCTGCAGCGCAGCAATTCGAGGTCGCGGTACCATGCTAGCAATGCTTCCAGGAGGTGGTCTACTTCCTCGCGAATGCGTAAGGTGACGGCACCGTCGATCTCCTTTTGCACAGCATCGCGTTGGACTGCCGTGAGGTCGTCGAAGCCATTAGGGGCCATCTCATGAGTACAAGCGGTCACTAGCTCTTCTTTTAGTGTTTCGAAGTCGCTGTGGAAGCTGTCGGCAACCTGATGGAGCTCTTTGTAGCTTCCGACGACTCCCCTACCCAAAAGGTCGAGTAAAAGGTCGCGTTTGGTGTCTCCTTGTTGCTCGAGGAGGCGCAAAGCGCGGCCTATCGAACCGGAAGCTAGCGTAGCTAGGCGCTGTGCCTCCTGCGGTGGGCAGCTGTGCTTCTGCTGCAGGAAATCGGCGATGATGCTATCGGGAATAGGCTGGAAGTAGAGCCTACGGCAACGCGACAGCACTGTAGGAAGAATGGCTTGGGGGTTGCTTGAGAGCAGGATAATCAGGGTCTGTGGCGCTGGCTCTTCAAAGGTCTTCAGGAGAGCATTTGCGCTGGTGGGTAGCATGCGGTCGGCATCGTGGAGGATGAAGACTTTATAGCGTGCTTCATTAGGCGGCAGATAGATTTCGTCGCTGAAGCTGCGCATGGTGTCGATGCTATGCATGGCCAGCTTGCCTTCGGGGCGGTAGACATGGAGGTCGGGATGCTTTCCCTCTTCAATGCGTTGGCGTTGCCCTTCTCCTCCTAGCAATTCGGTGGCAAGCACTAAGGCAAATAGCCCTTTTCCTATGCCTTCACGTCCTGCAAACAGTAGCGAGTGGCCGACGCGTCCTTCTTGCACCATGCGTTTGAGATAACGCTTGATGTCGTCGTTGCCGTAGAGGTGAGAAAAATCCATCCCGTCCCTCACTGGATAGGTTTTGGCAGGCGTTGCTTCACCACTTCCAAAACCTGCTCGAGTACCTCTTCACGGTTCTGATGCGCGTCAATGATGTGGACGCGCTCTTTCTCTTTAGCGGCGATCTGGTAGAAGCCTTTACGAATGCGCTCATGGAACGCTAGTGTTTCGCTCTCGATGCGGTCTAGAGCGCTCCCCCGCCCTCCTTTCGACACGCGGTGTAAGCCTACTTCTGGCGCGACATCGAGGTAGAAGGTGAGGTCTGGTGTTACGCCTTCACAGATCAGAGTGCAGAGCTGCTTGACATAGTCTAAGCCAAGGCCTCGGCCAACCCCTTGGTAGGCGATGGTTGAGTCGTTAAAGCGGTCGCAGAGGACAACTTTGCCTGCTTCCAATGCTGGTGTGATGACCTCGTCGATGTGCTGTGCACGGGCTGCGAGGAAGAGGCATAACTCTGCACGTGCTGTCAGCGTGATGCCATCATTGGGATTGAGGAGGCATTCGCGTATCTGCTCACCGAGGGGTGTGCCTCCTGGCTCGCGGGTAGCAATCACCTCTAGGCCTTCGCCTGTCAGGAAGTCGTACAGGCTTGCGATGAGCGACGACTTACCGGCGCCTTCGCCTCCTTCAAAGCTGACGAAGAGGCCTGGCCAGCGCCTTTTGTTCTGCCGCCACTTCTGCGTTGCTGGCAGCAATGCCCTATTAGGTTTCTGTCTCGCTGTCAGCTGTCTCATGGTCTTCATCGCCTTCTAGGTCTTCGTCATCGCTGATGTCGACATCTTCTTCCTCTTCAGCCAATGCCTCAACGCTATCATCTGCTTCGGCTAGATCTTCAGCAGCCACCTCTTCTAAGTCTTCCTGCGGGGCTCCTGCGACGCTTTCAAGCTTCTGCGTTGCGACGATGGCATCGCCTTCGGCTAGCTTGACGATCCTGACGCCTTGGGTGTTGCGGCCTAGAACACGTAGACCGCGCATACTGATGCGTATCGTTTGCCCTGTAGTGGACATGAGGACGATGCCGTCGTCATCAGTGACGCAGACAGCCGAGACAACTTTGCCGTTGCGGTCGCTGCAGATGATGGAACGGACACCGACGCCTCCGCGTTTGGTCTGGCGGAAATCTTCGACGCGTGAGCGCTTACCATAGCCTTTCTCGCAGACGACCAGCAGTGTCTCATCGCCATTGACGGACTCGAGACCAACGACATAGTCACCTTCATCGCGCAATGTGACGCCTTTGACACCGCGGGCTAGGCGGCCCATATGGCGGACGTTGCTTTCGTCGAAGCGTACAGCCATGCCATTGTGGGTGAAGAGCATGATTTGCTGTCCTTTGCGAGCGAGACGTGCTGCGATGACCTGGTCACCTTCGTCGATGTTGATGGCCCAGACGCCTTTGCGGCGTGGGTTGCTGAATTCTTTCAAGAGGGTCTTCTTGACGACGCCGCGGGCTGTGGCCATGACGACAGCGGCGCCTTCTTGCTCAAAGTTTTCGACGCGCTGAATGGTGG
>CAMFKD010000049.1 GCA_945957095.1 uncultured Chlamydiae bacterium | reverse complement strand
GCTTAGCCCTGAGAGCTGTCTCTAAGAATTGAATACCCAGCCGTTGCGCCTCCCCCATACTCTGAGGCGTCGCATGGCCCCAACTTTTCCCGACAGCAGGTCCGTTGACCAAAAGGGTATTGTAGCCATAGCGGCGGTACGTTGCCGCCATCTCCGCAGCGGAATGTTCCATAAACTCGAGGTTGCCACCCGCTTGGATAACCCAATTGCCATTTGAAATGGTATCGCGATGCCCTATCAGCAAACCGCTATAACGCACACCATCCTTTTCCAATACAACATGCCGTACGCATCCTTGCTTATTCAAAGCATCACCAGTATGAGCTCGCCATTCATCCAAACCTTCAGAGGTGATAGCAAAAACTCCCATTCCTATTACCGTTGTAGCAAGAGTGCTTTGAGCAGGGTACATTGGGATCATGATGAGACGTTGAATGATAAAGCGCGATAATTCATACAATCCCCATGGCAGCAGAAAGACCTGCAGCACACTCAGCTGGATTTTTTTCAACGTTTCGCGATAGTCTTTCGGAGAGCTATTTTGGACCGAAAAGTCAACTGGTAATCGCTTGACACTACTCTTGAGCTCTGCCTCAGAGCTATTCAAAGATGAAAAATCTGGCTGCTTAGCCCTCGCATCAAATAGGGTGTCATAGACCGGTAAATAAGATATCATCGTTCACTCCTATAAAAGAGCGACTATCACACATATCCATAAAGCTTGAATAAAGATACGCGTACTTAAGCAACAGGAAGATTGGTCAAGGTCGTTTTGATGACCTCTTGGAAAGCCGTACGGCGTTGAACACTGTCGCAGCGGTAGATATAGCCGATGCCAGGGGTATCAGCAAAAGTGACATAGCTCGTCGCTAACGATGTCGGAGCGATGTCCAATCCCTGAATCACATCATCTAAGGTACTGCGGACAACGGCATCGTCAGCGATGACGACGGCGTAAAGGAACTCGGAATCCTCACGACAACGGTAATTGTAGCTTTCATTCGGCCGAAACCCCTGTTCATAAGCCTCCAAAAGCATAAGATAGGACGTGCACAAAGCCGCTGGCTCCATCACGCTGCGCATGATCACCGGCGTCAAGGAGTAAAAAAAGTTTTCGAGCAAGAAGTTATTGACTTGCCCGCCCTTCTGCAATAACCCTCTAACAGCGCGGAGGAGCTCATTCTGTTTAGTAATCATCCCACCATTATAGTCACGGATTTCTCCAGCGACCCTAGCGACCTCAGCAACGACAGCTTGACGCGCCTTGTAGATATCGATCGAATGATCTTCACGCAGATAATCTTCTTTAGCCAGCTTAACACGAAATACCGTGGCTTCTTTAGGATACCTACGCCTAAGCATTCCTATCCGGCGACAACGATCATGGATATATTCCAATGGACTATTGCCTTTCTGAAATAGCTCTTTAACAGACAAACTATCTTCGGTCAGCACCCGAGCCATAATCACAGTAAAGTACAGATGTGCATAAGATTGCTCGTCAAAGGAAACATGCAGTTGAGGTAGGTCACGTACATACTTGATTTGGTTACCCAAAGTCAGGATGTTGCGCATGATTTCTTCTTCGTTGCGAGGGTTGAAGACGGGATGCATCGGATGCTCAATGCGGTCCTTGAGATCACTAGGAAGCTGCCGCTCTAACGTTTTAAGCTCTTCCAATGTCCATTCCGTCCCATCACCTTTGTCCACTTCAAGGTAGAGCGTTGCAATATGCTCAGAACCACGTTTGTTGGACAAGAAAGACCCTTCCAAGGCACGGGCTTTGTGGAAATGCCTTCTGACAGCCCTAAGAAGGTGGCGTTCTTCCAATACTTCTTTGTCACGCAGAAAGCTCACTGCAGCAATCATCGCCAGCCGATATCCCGGAACACCGTTTTGGTCTTTTACGCCTACCTTATACAGCTTAAGCATCAAGTGCCGCTTGTTTGGCGAGCGCGCTACCGCCGTTTGTAACGTACGCCTAAAGAGGTAGAAGACGCTGATGATACGGCTGAGGTGGCGACAGTCGCGAGCTGCCTTAAATGGATCCGGACACATCACCAACACGTGCTGCATTTCAGTGAACACATCCGGGTCGAAATAGTTGGGCAAACGGCTGACCAGATGGGCCATACGCTCGTGAATCTCCGCCGTCTGCTGGTCTGCCGTCCACCCCTTGCTCTCCAAAATACGCCTAGCATGATAAGCTGAGCGCACACCAACCAATATCTCAGCCTCAATGATCGGAAGGTTACGCCGGATTTGCTCGAGTTCCTCCGGATCTTCCACACGCATGATCATCTGACAAATGGTATAGACCTGTTGCCCACCAAATTGCGGTATACGAAAATCGGCTGCGTAAAACAGCACATTATTCAAGCCCGTTCCTGGCACCAACCAGCTGGTCACCATTTCAAAGAAAAAACGGCATGTTTTGCTGCGCAACCGCGCGAGCAAGGCAAAAGAGATGTTGGTGGGGGGCTCATGGAGAGGCGAGCAATGCATGACGGGCAAATGATCAGCAAGGAGCTTGGCTCGCTGATCTAGCGGCAATCCCGTAGCTTGGATATCGCGAAAAAAATCTTTAGGTAATATCTTCTTTAACAGAGAACGAATGGCATGAGGGTAGTGCTCATTGAGGTCGCAGCCTTCAGGAAGGTGAAAGATCGGCGAAATGTGTGGCAGCCCTTCTGAGTCCAACATGCGCCTCTAACCCACCTCTTCATATTTTGGCATACTAGCGTAAGAATCAACAGCGGAATCCATAATCCAGCTTCCCTCCTGCCGCTCCCCTTCTATTTCACGGAAACTACGCACCCATAAGGGCATCTTATTGCGTTCCGCCAATCGTAAGCAACGCAGATGCAAAATCTGCCCACTGCGTCCCGCAATGTCAATCGCTTCTTGATAGGAAAGCTGGGGCAATAAACGCGCTGCTGGGCTGTGATGGGGGTCGCAATCGTAAACGCCTAATACATCTTTGTAAAACTCCACACGCTCCGCCCCCAAAGCAATCCCTAACGCCACTGCCGTTGTATCCGAGCCTCCCCGTCCCAAAGTCGTGATTTCGCCATCGGAACTCACCCCTTGAAAACCCGCTACAATGACGACTTTCCCCCCTTCTAAAGCTGTGAGTAGCCGCCGTGGCTTCACATCAATAATCGCAGCACTGCTGTGCTGATTAGAAGTGATGATCCCTGACTGGCTACCCGTAAAACTGATCGCATCACATTCTTTGGCCGCTAATGCCATTGCCAACAAAGAGATGCTGATGCGCTCGCCAACACTAACCAACATGTCATATTCGCGACGCGGAGGATCAGGATTCACCCTCTTCGCTAAAGCGATCAGGTCATCAGTGGCATCGCCCATAGCACTGACGACAGCTACAAGCCGCTGATGGCTTTGACGTCGCCTTAAGATGATGTCTGCTACAGTCGAAAAATGCTCAGGAGTCGCCACAGAGGCTCCTCCAAATTTCATGACGAGTGTCTTCATAGGTGCTTATCATCAGAGTAGCATACTTGTTATTTTCGCTACCCTTCCGTATAGTGGATTGCTAATGACGATAAGGCACCGCTGCCCGTAAGTCAATCTTAAATGAGACAAGAAGATCATGTTCGAACTCAATAAACATTTCCGTTTCGAATCGGCCCATGTGCTGAAATACCACACAGGTAAGTGCGGCAGACCCCACGGTCACTCCTATGAACTAACCGTCTCTCTGCGCAGCGACACCCTGTGCCCTGAAGGGTCTAGCACCAACATGGTCATGGATTTCAACGACATCGCCACCATCGTCAAACCCATGATCGAAACGTATTTTGACCATCACTGGATCAACGAGACCCTGCAATGTGAATCACCAACAGCCGAATTTATCGCTCAGTGGATCTTTCGCTATCTTAAACCACGCCTTCCCCTGCTCACCCGTGTGACGGTGAACGAGACAACCACCTCATCCGTCACCTATTGGGAGTAGCCTAAAGTTTATGATTGCAAATTTTCGCTGCGCTTTGCTACCCTCTCTGCTTATTAGTTATGAACCCCGAGGAGAAACCCTTAAATGTCTAAAAACCGCACCTTTGATTGGAATGATGATAAGCTAGTTGACGATATCGATTTTGAGAAAGATGAAGCCGAACAATTTCGTGCTTTGCTCTCTCAAGGCGGCGTTAAAACCAAAGAAATCACTAGCGATCCCGTTCCTGGCACTATTTTATCTGGCCGGATTGTTGAATTCACAAAAGACCATGTCGTCGTTGACGTAGGCCTAAAATCCGAAGGCCTAGTGCCGATTTCCGAATTCTCCGACCCTTCCCAGCTCGTTTTAGATGGCGAGATCGAAGTGCTACTCGACGAAGCTGAAGATGAAAACGGTCAAATCGTCCTGTCCCGCGAAAAAGCAGAACGTATGCGCCAGTGGGAATACATCCTCGAACACTGCGAAGAAGGTTCCATTGTTAAAGGCCGCGTCACCCGCAAAGTCAAGGGCGGCTTGATGGTCGATATCGGGATGGAGGCGTTTCTCCCCGGCTCCCAAATCGACAACAAGCGTATTAAGAATCTCGACGACTACATTGGCGAGACATTCGAATTCAAGATTCTTAAAATCAATATTGACCGTAAGAACGTGGTCGTCTCACGCCGCGAGCTCATGGAAGCCGAACGCATCAGTAAAAAGGCAGAACTTCTCGAAACCATCCAGATTGGCGATGTCCGCGAAGGCGTTGTCAAAAACATCACCGACTTCGGTGTGTTCTTAGACCTCGATGGCATCGATGGCCTCCTCCATATCACCGACATGACATGGAAGCGTATCAAGCATCCTTCCGAGATGGTAGCGCTCGGCCAAAAGCTCGAAGTCATGATCCTGAATGTCGACAAAGAGAAAGGACGTGTTGCCTTGGGTCTCAAACAGAAAGAGACCAACCCCTGGGAACAGATCGAGCATAAATATCCCCCAGGAACCCGCATTCATGGCAAGATCGTCAACCTGCTGCCTTACGGCGCTTTCATTGAGATCGAACCAGGAATCGAAGGGCTCATCCACATCTCCGAGATGTCCTGGGTTAAAAACGTCACCGATCCTAGCGAAGTCGTGAACAAAGGCGACGAAGTCGAAGCAATCGTTCTCTCCGTCCAGAAAGAAGAAGGCAAGATTTCCCTAGGGATTAAGCAAACCGAGCGCAACCCTTGGGACAATGTTGAAGCCAAGTACCCCGTCGGCCAAGGCGTCAAAGTAGAAGTCAAGAACCTCACCAACTACGGCGCTTTCGTCGAACTGGAACCTGGCGTCGAAGGCCTGATCCATATCTCCGATCTCTCCTGGATCAAGAAGGTGTCACACCCCTCTGAAGTCCTCCACAAAGGAGACATGGTCGAAGCTGTGATCCTCTCAGTCGACCGCCAAAGCAAGAAGATCACGCTAGGGGTAAAACAACTCTCTCAAAACCCCTGGGACAACATCGAAAAGACCATGCCCGTAGGAGCTCTCGTTAAAGGCATCGTGACAAAAATCACAGCTTTTGGTGCTTTCATCGAATTAGAAAGCGGTATCGAAGGGCTCATCCACGTCACCGAACTCTCTGACCAAGCGTTCGGCAAAGTGGAAGATGTCGTCAACAAAGGTGATGAGGTCAGCGTCAAGGTGATCAAACTAGACCGCGAACATAAAAAAATCGCTCTATCGTTGAAGGACGTCCTGATCGACGTGAACCAAGTCAACCGTGATGACATCATGGTAGGTCCTGGTGCCTCTACCAGCGAAGCACAAGGCGAAGAAGGTCGTGGTAAAGGAAAAGGCAAGAGCAAAGGTTCTCGCCGCACCAAAGACAAAGAAAAGGACGAATCTGAAGAAGCTGAAGAGGAATCCCCTTAAGGGGCTTCCTCTATTCTCCCTTTTATGAGAGAATATCCTGCAGTTGACGGATGTTAAGACTCAATCTTGCACAATTTTAAGCGAGCAGATCGAGAAGAAGTGGCGATAAGAACTGTGCAGCATCGAGTTAAGAGAGCCGAAGGTTACCCTTCGGTTCTTTACATAGTCGGAGATCACAAAAATGGCGAAATGTTAAGGCTGTAAGTAGGATGAACAAAGACCTAGTAGCAATTTTCGAGTACCTCGAGAGGGAAAAAGGCATAAAGCGTGAGATTGTCATCGAAGCAATCGAAGAATCTCTCCGCGCTGCAGCAAAAAAGAGCATTGAAGGCGCTTCCAACGTCACAGTGCAAATTCACCCCAAGACAGGCAATATCGAGGTTTTCTGCGAAAAGAAGATCGTCACACAGGTTGCGCAACCTACTTTAGAAATCTCCTTAGAAGAAGCGCGCGAACTCGATCCCGATTGCGAAATCGAACAGTTTATCGACATTCCAGTCACCCCTAAAGACTTTGGGCGCATTGCTGCGCAGAAAGCACGCCAAATCATCACGCAGAAGCTGCGTGGGGCTGAACGCGATGTCATCCATGAAGAATATCGCCACCGCGCCAATGAACTTGTCTCGGGCTCAGTGAAACGCTTTGCGCGCGGCGCTAACCTCATCGTAGACCTAGGCAAAGTCGAGGCTATCCTCCCCGGACGCAATTATCCCAAAACAGAAAAATATCAAGTTGGAGATAAAGTCCTCGCCCTTCTAGTCGGCGTCTGTGACACCGAAAATGGGGGTGCTGAAGTTGTCCTCAGCCGCAGCTCACCAGAGTTTGTCCGTCAGCTAGTCATCCAGGAAGTCCCAGAAGTATCAGACGGTACTGTTGTCTTAGACAAAATTGTCCGTGTCGCAGGCTACCGCACCAAGCTCACGGTCCGCTCAACAGATATGCGCGTCGACCCCGTAGGCGCTTGCGTCGGCATGCGCGGATCCAGGGTCAAAAACGTCGTGCGTGAACTCAACAACGAAAAGATCGACATCGTCCCCTATTCCGCCGACCCCATTGAACTCCTCCAGAACGCCCTAGCTCCTATCGAAATCCGCAAGATCAGTGTGGACGAAGAAGACCCCGATAACAAAATCGTTTCCATCGTCGTCGACGATGAAGACTACCCCGCTGTTATTGGTAAGAAAGGGATGAACGCTAGGCTTAATAGCGAGCTGATCGAGTGTCAACTCGATGTCCAGCGCATGAGCGACTACAACCGTACCATGGCGCTCCAACGTACAGAACTAGCATCCTTAGAAGACCCCACTTTGGATGAACCCATTTCACATATCGAAGGCGTCAGCTCTCTGATCCTCGAACACCTCTGTGCCGAAGGCTTTGGCACGGTACGTAAGCTGCTGACAGCGTCACCGGAGCAGCTCGCTCAAGTGTCTGGCATCAGCCTTGAGGTTGCCGATAATATTCTGGAAAAAATCCGTAAACAGAGGATGTAACCCTTGGCCAAGAATCTGAAGATAAAAATCAAGAATGACCAGATCGCCGCAGCGGTCAGTCTTGGTGGCCTAAAAGAGAAATTGGCCAAGAAGAAAGCTGAACAAGCCGAAGAACCCTCTGCCATCACACCGGCAAAGGAAGTAAAACCGGCTAAGCCTAGAGCTAAGAAAGCATCTATTGTCACCCCCCCACCTACGTCAGTGGTTGAAGAGACACCATCTTCTGAAGCCAAGCCTAGGAGAGTGCGTGCTCGTTCCCGTTCTGTTTTTGCTGAGCCAGAAGCTGGTGCCGAAGCCGCCGTTAAAGAGGCACAAGAAGAAACAACATCGACAAGCTTTAGTGGTGAAGTCCCCCCCTTTCCAAGTGAAGAAACAGCCGCTGCCGCTGAAGAACAAAGTCAGCCCACCTTCTCCACTCTCCCCCATCCAGACAAAGAAGCAGAACACACATCAATAGCCCAAGAACCCCCGGCTCCACTCCCCGAACCCGAACCACTCCCCCCACCCAAACCACCAGCAGTCTACACACGCCACATTGGAGCACAACGCAGACCCCACATCCCGCTGCAAGCTGCACCCACAGAGCGGTTAGGACCAACCGGCCGTCACGTCCGCGACCTCATGCCAAGTGACAAACCACCCGAGCGTCAAGCAACTGCAACTTCAACAGCGGCGCGAGAAAAAGAGGAAAAAGAGCGGCTTAAGGCTAAAGCCAAACCCGCAGAAATCGAGTCCGAAGAAGAGATATCCAAGAAAGGCAAATCAGCCAAATTTAAGGAATATCGCGACGTCAAGCCAGCCAAAACACGTAACGAAAGTGCTGGTGCTTTCGACTCTCGAGCCAGACAAGGTCTACGCGTTGATGAAGAACAGCAGCATTGGCGCCGCCGCCGTCAAAAAGGAGCACGCCAGGTTGTCGAGACAGCCGTCCGCCCCACCTCTTTGACAGTCCGCATTCCCATCACCATCAAAGATCTCGCTGGTGAAATGAAGCTAAAAGCCTCTCAGCTGATCGAAAAGCTATTTCTCCAAGGCGTTGCTGCCACCATCAACGGTTACTTGGATGACGCTACCACCATCCAGCTATTGGGTGAAGAATTTGGTTGTCAAATCACCATCGACACCAGCGAAGAAGAACGCATCCGCATTACAGACAAAACCATTAAAGAAGAAATCGCCGCTAGCACAACAGCCGAACTTACCCTCCGCCCACCCGTCGTCACTTTTATGGGTCATGTCGACCACGGCAAAACCAGCCTCATCGACGCCATCCGTAAGAGCAATCGTGCCGCAGGAGAAGCAGGTGCCATCACCCAACACATCGGTGCCTTTCAATGCCATACGCCAATTGGCAATCTCACCGTCATCGATACCCCGGGTCACGAAGCCTTTTCGGCCATGCGGGCTAGAGGCGCTGACGTCACCGATATCGTTGTCCTGGTCGTCGCAGGCGATGAAGGCATACGCGCTCAAACAATAGAAGCCATCCAACACGCTAAAGCAGCAGGCGTTACCATCGTCGTGGCCCTGAACAAATGCGACAAACCCAATTTTAACGCCGAAAACGTCTACCGACAGCTATCTGAGAACGAATTATTGCCAGAAGCTTGGGGAGGCCAAACCATTACCGTAAACTGCTCTGCAGTCACAGGCGAAGGCATTCCTCAATTGTTGGAAATGCTAGCCCTGCAGACAGAAGTGTTAGAACTGCGCGCTAACCCCCTCATGCGAGCACGTGGTACAGTGGTCGAAGCTGAAATGCACAAAGGATTGGGAGCAATTGCTAGCGTACTCGTCCAAAACGGCACTCTACGCCGCGGAGACGCCATCGTCTTCGACCAATATTGGGGACGAGTCAAAACGATGCGCAACGATCGAGGACAAGAACTCGACGCTGCCCCTCCTTCAACACCAGTTGAAATCACAGGCCTTTCGGGCTTACCCTCTTCCGGGCAAGAATTCATCGTCGTCAGCAACGAACGTGAAGCACGCGAAATCGCCGAAGCGCGTAAACAGGAAAAACAACAAGTACGCGTCCAGCAGACCAAGCCGATCACAATTGAAGGGCTGATGCAACGCACCGCTGAAAGCAGCAAGAAAGCGCTCAATGTCATCCTTAGAGCTGACGTTCGTGGCTCTCTAGAAGCCGTTAAAGTCGCCTTAGAGAAGATCACGTCAGACAAAGTAGACCTTAACATCATCTCCACAGGTGTAGGAGAGATATCAGAGTCTGATGTCCAGTTAGCAACCACTTCTAATGCGGTCGTCCTCGGCTTCCACACACAGATCGAAAGCCATGCCGAAGTTTTGGTCAAACAGCTTGGCGTCAAAGTGCGACAACACGACATCATTTTCCACGCCATCGATGACATCAAAGAACTGATGAAAGCGACCCTAGATAAGATCGAACAAGAGACAGAAAGAGGCAAAGCCGAAGTGAAAGCTGTCTTTAAGTCATCGCAATTGGGCAATATCGCCGGCTGCCAAATCATCGAAGGCGTCGTCGCCCGTAGCCACCGCATCCGCGTCATCCGCAATGGCGAGGAGATCTGGAAAGGCGCTATCACCTCTCTACGACGTGTTAACGAAGACGTCCGTGAAATTCAGAAAGGCTTTGAGTGCGGTATCGTCTTGAACGGCTTCCAAACCTTCCAAGTAGGCGACATCCTACAATCCTTTGAAGTGACCTATATCACCCAGGAAATATGACGAAGCAACGCACAGAACGCCTTAACTCCCTTCTTAGAGAAGTCATCTCGGATGTTATCCATCGCGAAGTGCGCAATCCTAAGATACCCCAGCTGCTATCTGTGACGCATGTGGAGATCTCCAAAGATCTGCACTTTGCTAAAGTCTACATTAGCTTCATTGGAGAGAACATTAACACCACTGAAGCCATCCATGCTCTGCAGTCAGCCTCAGGATTCATTGCAGCGACAGCCTCTAAGATGGTTGTTATGCGTACCTTTCCAAATTTGAAGTTTGTGTTAGACGACACCGCCAAGCAGCATATGCGCATCGAACAGCTCCTAGCCGATATTAGTGAAGAAAAAGAGAAGAGAACCCCTCCTGCCAGCGATGATGCATCAGAGATATAACAATAACCCGTTGCATAGCCCACAAGGGATTCTCTTTATCGACAAACCTGTCGGCAAGACCTCTCATAGTCTAGTCTCAGCACTACGGCGCCGCCTCGGTGTGCAGAAAATCGGTCACTGCGGAACACTAGACCCCGCAGCCAGTGGCCTCATGATCTTGCTCGTAGGACGTGAATATACCCGCCTTTCCGACCGTTTCTTAGGACAAGATAAGGAATATATCGCCTCTATACGCCTAGGCATTGAGACCGACAGTTACGACGGTGAAGGGCAAGTCACCGCTACGAGCGACTTAGTCCCGACTTCTGAAGCCTTGCAAGATGCCCTACTGTCTTTTCAAGGTGAAGTGATGCAGATACCGCCGATGTTCTCTGCAAAAAAACAGAAAGGCCGCAAACTCTATGAACTCGCACGCAAAGGACAGGTCGTCGAGCGAGCCCCCGTTCTCACTACCATGCAGGTTACCCTCCTCTGCTACGAATACCCTCACATACAAGTACAGGTGGCCTGTAGCAAGGGCACTTACGTCCGTACTATCGCTTACGATCTAGGGCGCCTCTTAGGCTGTGGAGCCCACCTCGAAAACCTTAGAAGAACACGAAGCGGCTCCTTCCACATCGACCAATCCATCGACGGTGCCCAATTAGATTCGCCTTCTCTCCCCGTTGAAGAAGCCCTCATTCGTCATACCGCAGAGTGGAACCATGACCTCTCAAGAGCGTGTCATACATAGCTTAGAAAGTTGCCCTAAGAACGCCAAGCCTGCCATTCTCACCATCGGCAACTTTGACGGCGTCCACCGCGGACATCAGGCCGTCATCGAACGCGCCCACCAGATAGCCGAGCAGCAACACGCACCTCTAACCGTGCTGACGTTCAGCAACCACCCCGCCTCGGTATTGAAGCCAGACCTACGCCTAATCCCCCTCTGCACCAATGCCTATCGCTATCATTTATTAGCACAGTGCCACGCCGACCTCATCGTCGCCATCACCTTTACGAGAGCATTCGCCAATCAAAGCGCAGAAGAGTTCCTCCACTCTGTAAACAAACACCTACCCTTCTCCCACTTGATTCTCGGTTACGACGCCTGTATCGGCAAAGACCGCCAAGGCAATAGAGAACAAGTCGAGGCGATTGCTAATCGATGGGGCTTTACCCTCGAGTATTTAGAGGCCCAGCGTCTTGACGACGATATCATCTCCTCAACACGCATCCGTAACCTCCTCCAACAAGGTTCTCTTGACGAAGCAACTCACTTGCTAGGTCGCCGCCCCTCCTACTTTGGCGCTGCGACACCAGGACAGGGCCTCGGCCGCACGATGGGCTTCCCTACCCTTAACCTCGATGTCACCGGCCTTTGCCTCCCTCCCTACGGCGTCTATGCCATCACTGCCAATACCCCATCAGGCCCCCACCGCGGCGTTGCCAACCTCGGCACTGCGCCCACCATTCGTAGTGACGAACGTATCCTACTAGAAGCCTTCCTCTTCGATTGCCATCAAGATATCCCCCCAGGCGATGTCGAAGTATTTCTACACACCTTCCTCAGACCTGAACAGAAATTCGCGAATATCGACGCACTCAAAGCCCAAATTGCTTGCGACGTCGAAGCAGCTCAGAGACAGGGATTCAGCTCCATAAGGATTGAGATAGAGAAGGGGTGTTAGAAGATTGGATTGAGACCTTTCAATTCTTCTCATTAATCTCATTCCTC
>CAMFKD010000048.1 GCA_945957095.1 uncultured Chlamydiae bacterium | reverse complement strand
GAGTAGTAGCTGACCGCTTGGTAGTCAATGCTTGGATGCGTTACATTAGCCCACGTCGGCTCCTTTTGCTCCACCCAGCGGCGGTATGCTTTAAGCCTAAATTCCAACATCCAGTCAGGCTCACCCTTCTTCTCGGCAATCAGACGGATCACTTCTTCGTCCAATCCCTTAGGAATACGGTCAACCTCAACCTCCGTGACGAAGCCATATTTGTATTCTGACCTTTCACGCAGGATATCTTCAGTATTGGAGTCTAACCGTTCCGTCTCCATAGAACACTACCTCATTATAAAGGACCGAACTGGAAAAGCGTTTCTAATCATAACATCTTCTGACTAAAGAAACACCCAAAAACCTCGCTGCTGTTCATCAGGAGTCGGAAAGATGCCATCAGAAAGAGTACACTTATCTAATTTAATTCTAACAGGTTAATATAAAGTTAGCAATGCGTACATGTTCACGTGTATCGGGCTTGTTGCATAATTCACCACTGAGCCACAGAGACCAATGAGGAGGAATAAAATTAATGAGAAGAATTGAGATAGAGAGAAAATGGTAGAATGTTGGATTGAGATTTTTCATGTCTTCTCCCTAATCTCAATCCTTCTCACTGGTCTCAGTGGCTCAGTGGTGAACATGTACCTTTGTGCGACTATATCGAGGGTCTTTTATCCATCTTTTTAACGAAGATTTTCTCCGTAAGTGCATAATCGACTTCGCCGGGATAGATAACCTCAAGATGATCTAAAGACAAATCAGCGACTGCAATCTGCATCGATTTCGACAATGTTGGTGCATCAGTGTATTTAAATTCAAAACCCTTTAGCTTGCCATCTTGATAGATGAGAAGATCTACTTCTGCTCCCCCATGAGTAGCCCAGAAGTAACATTCTTCAGGTCTAGCTTGGTGACGACGAATCACTTCCTCTAACGCAAATCCCTCCCATGAGGCACCCAATTTAGGGTGTAGCAAAAGCTCGTTACGATCATGAATGGCTAGAAGGGTGTGAAGAATTCCGCTATCTCTAAAGTAGATTTTCGGTGACTTTACCTGTCTTTTCTTTCCGTTCTCATACCATGGTTGAAGTTGCCGAATCATGAAGGTACCCGTCAAGAGATCGAGGTAACGCCGCATTGTGACATCAGAAGCACCAAAGGAGCGACCCAGTTCGGAGGCATTAAAAATATTGCCATGGTAATGGGCCAGCATACTCCAAAAGCGCCTGAGTGCTACAGGCGGAATAGTGATACCAAGGTTGGGAATATCTTGCTCAAGAAACGTTCGGACATAGAATTCCCGCCAGTCATAACTGTCCTGCTCATGATCAGCCAAAAAGGAGCGTGGAAATCCACCGCGTAGCCATAGCTTATCTAGATGACCCACTTCATCTAGTGAAAATGGGGTCACTTCAAGATAGGCAATCCTTCCAGCCAAACTTTCCGCTGACTGGCGAATGAGCTCTCTCGATGCACTGCCCAGTATGAGAAATTTACGATCAGCCTTTTGTTCGTCTACCAAGACCCGTAATATGGTAAATAAATCTGGCGCCCGTTGCACCTCATCTATCACGACCAAACCGCTCAGAGAGCCAATTGCCAGCATAGGATTAGCAAGACGCTCGAGGTCAACCGAAGATTCTAAATCGAAATAGTTACTTCTAGGAAAAGCGTTTTGTTCTTGGCAGAACATCCTTGCTAAGGTTGTTTTACCGCATTGTCTTGGTCCAAGCAATGCGACAACAGAATGTGTACGAAAATAGCGGCGAATACGGCTAAGAAAGAGGGAGCGCTGCACAGATAGATCCTTGAATATTCGAAGTTAGCATTAGAATATTCAAGGAAATAATTTTTCTCAAGCACAACACCCAAAGAGTCGGAATTTTGATCGATAAGACAGGTAAATTGTATCCTCTCTGCGAAGCAGTAAGGAGAGCGGGTTGGGACAATGACTCCCTCCTTGAAATTTTGGGTAAGGTAAATATTTTTAATGACTAAGCCCTGGATGAAGCTAACAGATCTATGGAGATTTAATGAGCATTCCATTAAAAATAATGGCCTTGCTAGTACGTACGTGTTCATCTGTGCTTCGATTCGAGCTCGGTTTATGGACTTCGGGCATATTTGTTCACCACAGAGATCAGTGAGATCCTTGAACAGATACCCTAGCAGAAAACTACCCGGAGGAATTTCCCTTGTTTCGCCCCCTTTCCACCTTCTTGAGTCTTGTTCTCTTACCGCTATTATTGGCTAGTTGCAACTGTGCGATCGACTGTAGCTACTGCACCTGCGGGATCGACGAATTCATCATGGATAGCTACACGATCCGTCAAGGTAAGCTAGCGATTGTAGAAATGACCGGTCATGAGCTTGCGGATATCCCTGATGACGCCATGTGCGAATATGAAGATGTCATTTGTGAAGATGACCTACTCAATATTGCCATCTATCATCCTTCTCGATCTGACCTGACCAAAGCGGTGGAGACCATCAATAAAGATGTTGGTTTTCGTGTGTACAGAGGCAAAATCGACTTACCAGACATTCCCCCTGTTAAAATAGCGGGTCTGACACTAGAACAAGCGCATGAAACGCTTTCTAAGATCTATCAAGAGCAAGTAAAAGGCATCGAAGTTTTTATCAATTACCGCGACCGCCCCACTCATAAAGTCGAGCTTGCCGGATTAGTTTCCACACCTAGTATCCCTGTCAACGGGAAAATCCGCCTATTTGATGTCTTGGCCCAGGCTAAAATTCCCCACAATGCCAACCTCTACAAAAGCTATGTGCTGCGCAAAGGATGTCCATTAGCCATCGACCTCTACCAGCTTCTTAATGAAGGCAATATGTGTCATAACATCGTGATGCGTCCAGGCGATAAAATTTTTATCGCTGATGCTCGTGACGCGACCGTCTGCATGATGGGCGAGGTAGGGGATCCTAAAGCCGTCAACTTATACTATGGCCATTGCTCCTTGCGCGAGGCACTAGTAGCAGCTGGGGGCATCCCCTTCACCGGAGACCGCAAACACATTCAGGTGATTCGCGGCGGGTTGCTTTGCCCTAAGGTTTATGTCGTATCTTGGTGCCACATCACCCAGCTTCCCAACGAAAGCCTCCTGTTGATGCCAGGCGATACCGTTTACGTTCCGGAAACTCCGATTACCCGTTGGAATCGTTGGATCAGCCAGCTGCTGCCTTCGGGTGAATGCTTCACCTCAGGAGCGGGTTGCTATCGAATCATCACTGGTATAGATTAATGCGAATAGGGTATATGTTCACCTAGTCCAGCAAAACTGAAAATGATGAGATTAAGCGACATATGAAAACGAAAAAGCCGAGTAAATAGCCGGAAAAACCTATTTACGAGGTTTTTTCCATTTTCAGATGCGCTTAAGATCTTCGTTTTCAGTCTGTTGGAATAGGTGAACATGTGCCGAATAGGTACAACAACCTGAAAGGTCGTTTATGGACCCTCATGATCATCACACCAGCCTTTCAGACCTCCTGGCTATCCTACGTCGCAGGAAATGGCCCATCCTATTGTTTGGTGCTATTGGCTTTGTCCTCGTCATGCTATGGGCTGTGACGCGACCGATCATCTTTCAGGCCGAGTCATCTTTTCAGGAAAAAGGGGTACAGGGCGCTGGTGGTTCAGGGATGTCAGGCTTTCTCGGGCTACTGTCCGGTAGCATTAACGCTCGTCCTGACACCACCATCCCGCTGATGAAATCCAAACGTTTGTTGGCCCCATTAGTCCAACAACATGGTCTTCAGGTAGCCATCATCGAAGAAAAACCACGGTGGCCTCTGTTAGAGCGCGTGCAGCGCAACCTGGTCACAGAATGGGCCTATCTCAGAGGACTGCGCGGCCCCCTATTCCAAGACAAGCCATCACCGCTGTTAGCGCGCGATGTCCTCTATACTGCTGAAGAGCCGATGGAGCTGACATTACACTTCAAAGATAATGTTACCTTTGACATTTGGCGCACTGATACCCCTCAGAATATAGCAGAAGGACACCTTGATACTCCTATTGCCGGACAAGACTATCTACTGATCTTAACAGCAGTGCGCGGCGACCAGCCTTTAAGCGACCGCCGCTTCACCATAGCTTTTGAAACCTTAGATATGGCGACTAAGGGACTGAGAGAACGTTTAGTGATCAAAACCGATGAAAAAAGTGACAAGATCCTTAAACTCATGCTCTCTGATGCTGACCGCCATACGGCTAGCCAGCTTCTCAACTCACTCATGGATGAATATCAGCATCACTTAAAGGGTGAACACAAGAATTTAGCTGATGCACAGCTCGAATACTTGGAAAGCCGTCGGCAAGACTCTGCGCAAAACCTCCACAACCTCATCGCTAACTATGCCATGACACTATCTGAAGAGCTGATGGCTTCCGGTATGATGGAATCGGAAAAAGAGTTGGAACGTCTGGAACAAGAAAAGGCAGAGTGCCGACGACGTGTGATGGAGATAGATCTTGAGCTATATCGCCTTCAAAGTCGTTCTGGTGAAGAGAGTGGTTATCTCACCACCATTGGTGCTGCGACGGAACTGCCAGAGCTAGTTCAGGAGACGATTTCTAACCTGAACGAATTGAAACAGCGCCGCGACCGCCTAGCATTGGCCTTGCGCAGGAATATCGCTGAAGACGACGATAGCCTTCATAAGCAGCTGAAAGAGCAGATGACAAACATCAGCACGCTTCAGGCTGAAATGGATTTGGCGGCTAAGCTGCAGGCCCTCTTAGAGGCTAATCATTCTCTTCCTCCTCCTGATACGCTCTCTAACCACGTGCCACCCCTTCTTAGGATTTGGTATGGCAAACTCTATGACCTGAATCAGCAGCGACAGTGCCGGCCTTCTCAGATCGCCGAAAATGAGTGGTCGGAACAAAAGCACCATTTCCTGACCTATCTAACCAACTTTCAGTATCTCTCAGCGATGCATCAGAGGTTAATGCGCGAGAGATTGGCCCTTCAGCAGAATCCTGGCCCGGAACTGCAAGGTGTCGACCTCATCACCAGCGGCAACATCTATGTCGCCCTGACGACGCAGAAAAACGACGTGCAAGCGGAGATACGTCAGAACAGCTTTGTCATCGACCAAGTGCAAGATCCCTCTTTTGAGGTCAGTGCTTTGAGCGGCATCATCCGCGACCCTGTAGGACAGGGCATTGTGCAACACTATTCTTCGCAAAGCATGTCCCTTAAAGATAGCAATATCCGAACCAGCAAAGAACTTGATCGCATCCGAGAAGAGCTCGACAGAGACCGTAGCTTCCTCCTCTTCCATCTACAGCAAGGTACTGAATTGCTACGTTTACGCGAGGACTTTTTAGAGAAGAAGATTTTGGCCATTCAGGAAGTGATGCTGGATCTCATCCAGCAGCAGGTTAGCATCTGTGAAAAGCATCTGGAGGACTTTAGGCAAGGTCTTATCGAACAGCTTAAACAAGAGAAGAGCTACCTTACAAACCTTGTCCGCGAGATTAATCAACAGATGGCGAATCTGCCACAAAAATGGGTTGCCGAGCAGGTCATCAAGCATCAAGCTACGGTGAACCGTGCTATCGTGGAAGAGGTGAGCAAGCTAGTGGAAACAAAGAACATCTCGCATCATTTAGAGATGGTGCAATCGGGTCCTCTCGATCACGCGACACCCCCAGTTCTTCCAAAACGCCCTCTAATCTTATTCTTTGCCTTCATTGGTTTTGTATTAGGCGCCGGCATCACAACCCTTTGGGTTGTCTCTAAAGAGCTTTTCAAGAAGTAAGCCATTACCTTTTTCGCCGAGCACAGCGAGGCTTTGGAGTTGCGCAAGCTTGCTTGCGCTTTCACTGTTTAAGAAGGAGTGAGGATACAGAATGTTGAAGCTTCTTCCAAAGCTCTATTCCGTCTAATGCTTGAGATCCACTTTACTTCTTTCAATCCCTTCTGCCCCTCTAGTCTCCTAAAAAGTGAAAACGCAAGCAAGCTTGCGCTCGGCAAAAGAGTACAACCTTCTGTCATTCGTGTTTCACTCGGTTACTTCCTTCAGATGTCGCCACTTAGCGGCGACCTGAGCAGCTAAGGGAATGGCATCGCGTCCAGCTGTACCGTAGCGGAGGTAAACAACCACTACCAACTCTGGCTTTCCATAGCTATCGCGGAAGATGATTTCTTCACCTTGTTTTCCGATGGGATCAAAAATGATAGATCCAAACCAGATATGGTTGTAAGTGAGGGTACCAACCTGACGATCTGGTCCGAAACCTTCTACGCTTTCTGCTGTACTGGTCTTGCCTACGATTTGATCCTTCAGCAGCAACATCGCGTCAACGGCTTCGGGTTGGTCATGATAGGTCTCTCTAAAGCGCCACAAACCAGATGTTTGATGGCGATGAGCGACTCGATACATGCCCTCCAAAAGCATACTACGGATCGAACCGGGTAAAAAGAGCTGTCTTGTTACTGTCGTAGACAATTGTTGAGGCGTTTTATCTCGTTTTCTTTCTGTGCTATTAAGGAATAAGGGGAAGTCAATACCAGCTGACAGTAATGATTCACGGTATTCATCATTGCCTTGTCCATATAGAAGCTGTTTGGATGGCTCAATACCTCCGATCGTGTTGACAATCTTAGGTTGCAACACCTTCCCTCCATTGCTGAGAGCCGCTAGCATGATGGATGTCTGCAATGGTGTCACAACAAGGGAGTGCTGGCCAATCGACAAGTCGTATAATCCCGAACGGTTATATTCAAGGTCGGTAGGTACCCGCCCGCTAATCTCACCAGGCAAGGCAATACCCGTACGCTGCCCTAACGATAAAGCCTTTGCCGCATCTGCAAGGTCAGTGGGTTTAGCAAGGTGATCGCTCGCCAGAAGGGCAAAGTAGGAATTGCTGGAAACTTCGATGGCGCGAACCACATCCACTTCACCAATATTTCGCACTTGGGTTTTAGGAAGTATACCACCTTTATACTGTTGAGGAATCGGTTTGTGGTCCATCGTATAGCCAACAATCCATTCATCATAGAGGTACATCGGTTGATCTATCATACGCAAGGGGTTGAGCTTGCTGAGGTCTTCTCCAGATGTTTTTAGACTGCGGTAGCGTTGTGCTAATGCCTCATAAGCAGTCACAATTTTAAAAATCGATCCTTGTGGTGTCGCTTGCCGGTAGGCGAGAGAACGCCCATAGCCATAACCATAGGTAGGATAGAAGGCTCCCGCTAAATGTTTTTCAAACTGCTGACCATTCTGCTTTTTCAAGTGGCGATAGCGGCCATACAGCGGCCTATTGAGATCTTGAAAGGAGCGCATCGTCGCCAGATAGCGCTTCGCCATCGAAAAGGTGAGATCTCCAAGAAAAGACTGTAGAAGAAGGTAATCATCGCGCCAAGCAACAGAGCCATGAGCGCCTTGCGCGATTTCGCGGTACCAAGAGGAAAAATGCTCTTGAAAGGGAGCTGTAACGGATTCTGAAATACGACCAGTCAAAAATAAGTTCACTAAATTGAGAGCATGCTCTGTCCAAAACTGCTGAAAGAGTTCGCTTTCTTTAGTGTTAAGGTATTCGGTGTAGGGTCTTGCATACCGATGTGAGAGCGCTTCTTCACGACGCTTTTCTTTGAGATAAGTTTTCTCATTGGCACGACGCCATTCTTTAAAGGTGACATCGTGAAACAGCTCCTTTGACATGCCATAGACAACATCTTGAACAACATTGAAGGCTTGGTTCATGCGTCGATAGGCTGCCAAAGTCTGGCCTCCTACATCTTGCAGAAGATCGCGAGAGAAGCGGTCTGCGTCGAGGTTGGTGCGGACGATGTCGATGAGAAGAACTTTATCATAGGTGTGTTTGATACTATTGAGGTAGGGATCAAGCTGCTTTTTGATCGCTTCGACGTCTTCAGCAGCCAGATTAAGGTTGGCTTCAATACGTTCCCTTTCTGCAGCTGGCAGGGGACAATTCTGTGGTTGATGTCCCTCGCCTTGATAGAGAAGATTCAACAAATAGCATAGGTTACCTTGCCCACTAACTTCGATCAATCTATCAACAGCTGATTGCAAGGTAACAGCTGAGTGGATGTTACGTAATCGTGAAAGACCGCGTACGACGTCGCCTTGCTCATACAACATCAATGATAGATAGCGCTCCCATGTCAAGGCAACCTCTTCTTCGACAAAACCATTTGTGGCGTCATAGAGCTCACGCGTGAGCGGCCTCTTCCCATCCCACATTTCAGCGATGTAGCTGTCACTTTCAAACCAGCGACGAATATTAGCCTTCTTTCTGCCATCGATAGCACTGTCGCCGGAGGGAACAAAATCGTTAGGATCAAAGCGTGGATAGGACGCCATCGCGACCACTTCGCCACTGTTGGGGTCCAGGGCGACGATGGTGCCTCCTTTGATCCAGGGATCGCGGCTGGTCACCTCTTCATGTTCCGAGCGATGCGGTTTAGAAACGCGCGTCGTACGCAGACGGTCATTGATAGCGAGAAGCTGCTCAGCATACTGTTGCAACTCTATCGATAGGGCTAAGGTGATCCCACGCCCTGGGACAGGAGCGCGCTGCCCAGGGAGTTCGAGAAGGTAGTTTCCTTTGGAGTCCACATAGTAGCGCCTCTTTCCAAGATAACCTCTTAGATCTCCTTCAAACTGCTTTTCGATGCCACTTTGTCCGACGAAGTCATTGATGGAATAAGCAAGTTCTTCTATCTCTTTAAGCCGCCTGCGGGCGCGCTCTGGAGACTCAATCCCCTCTGGTAGAGGGGGATCTTCCCCGTTATCACGTTCTCTGATATACGCTTGCAACGCTTTTCGCTCGTGTACGATGCCATGATAAGTGTTGGCGTCGATAGCGCCCATGTAACCGATGATATCTCCAGCCACCCTGCCATAGGGGTAGTGCCTCTTAGGAACCACCTGGGCTGTTAGGCCCGGCCAAGAAGCCTCTAGCATTTTAAGGCGATAGTATTCTCGCTCCGAAATGTCTTTCTTAATGATGTATGGCGCATGGTCATAGAAGGCTGCCTCGGCATGGATGTTGTCTTCAAGAGTATCGGCATCCATATGGAGCTCTGTAGCAAGCAGCTCCGCAAGCTGGCGAATGTGCTCACGACGCTTATAACGCTTGACGCGTTTGCCATCGGTCGTTGCTTCATAAGCAACAGAAGGCACTGTCATGATTTGGGAATAGTTGACAGCAGCGTGGTACTGTACTTTGTTGATGGCTAAGGGAAGTCCAAAGCGGTCTCGGATGGTTGCACGACGCGATGGCTCGATGACGATGCGACGGGTTGGCGCTTGAGCCGCTTCCACCTTAACGTCATACTGCATGACTTCCAGATACCATAAACGGATGAAAATGATGGCCATCGCAACCAATATCAAATGCAAAATGCGATTGGCCTTTTCTGGAACTTGCACACCTGAGGCTTCATTGCGGTAGAAGCGGCTCATGTGCTTTAAGTGGCTTGCCGCTGATGCTGCTTCTCAACTTGGCGTTGCTCCTGCCCGAGCCTGCCTAGCTCATAGCCGTCGTAATCAACAAACTTGAAGAAGCGCTCAAACGCTGGCTGAGCAACACATAGCTGCTTAGCCATCTCTTGTGCAATCTGACGGTAAGTGGGATGACCTGCAGGCTGTGAACGCAACTCACAAAGCCACTGCAAGGCGCGAAGGTTAACCTTAAAGTACCAACGGATATTAAAAGCCATCGGTACCGCGTATTGCGCCTCTTCAGGAAGCTCCGCAGCAATGGCATCGTAGACTTCCTTAGCACGACACAACGCTTCGTAATAGTCCGATTCAATCTCGGTACCGCCAATCTCAGGGGGAACCCAAAAGCCATAATCACAAGTGAGGCGTTGACGTTCTTGTGTCAGAATGCGATGGCGTTGTAAATCGCGATAAGCGCCAAAATCCGCGACGATCTCAAAGGTAAACTCAGCGTGCTCTAATGCTCTAGGGGATTTATGCCGTCGATTTTCTCGGCTACTGCAAGCCGAATCTAAAATGGTGGCTAGCTGCTCATCACTGAGTCCTTTGCAATGTTCGACAAGATCTTGGAAGCTAGCATTGGAATAGCCAAACAGAAGCGATGCCGCGACCTTATAGATAGCATTTGGGTCGACCTCGATCAGGCGTACACCGGCTTTAACATCTTGGCCAGCAGGCACAGCATATTGCTGTGTGAGACGCTTAAGCTGCGCTTGCATCGCTTCGTTGTACTGTGCAAAACCTTGGTGCGTACGATGAGAGGGGTCGGAGCGTCGGACAAAGGACGGAATGATTTGTGACAATTCGTCATAAGAACGGCGGCCGATATCTTGAAGCTCAGCGAGGTTATTGCAGTGCAGTTTATGAAGGAGGTATTCGAAGAAACGTCCGTTGCCGAACAGTCCCATGTTGGTGAGGGTTGCAGCAGGTAACAACCCCCTTAAGCAGTCGAGAACTTTGGCGCGCAAAGCGGAATTATAGGCAACTTTCGATATCTCAGGATCCTTAGGGAAACGCGCTTCCATGATTGCCGTCATAGGAGGGATCAGCTTACTGTAGGTATCAAAAAGCCTGTTACATGTGTCGAGATAGATATCACGAAACGCTGATGTCATCAGGATCGGCTCGCGGTAAAAGAGATACTCTCCCTTCACCTTCTGGTCAAAGTAGATATAACGTGTCGATTTCTCCAATGGAGAACCACCAATACGCCCATCTTCTATGACCTTAGCAGCAAGCATCGAGATGTTTTCAATTGCCAGATGGGCTCCTCCTAACTCGCCAATCGAGTCATCGCCATAGCCATCTAAGATACGGTCATAAAAATTTTGAGCACGCTTGATCGCCAACATCTGCTCTTCTGGCGTTTCTTGTTGGCAGATATCACCCGCGATAGCAGCAAAGGCTGCCTCTTCGTTGTTGGTAATGAACTCTTTAAGAAGAAGAGAGCGCAAGCCAAGGCTAGAGCGCGAGTAGCGAGAGAAAAGAGCACCTTTGATCACTTCTGGAAGATTCCGCAACGCAAAAATATGACTGCGGGTATTGGTAACATAGCGCTCAAGAGTCTTAACCTGACTCTCCGTGAACTCCTCATAATCGTCGATCATGGACATGCCGATTGGTAAAGTAAATGGAAGATAGCTGAAAACAGAATGACAAGGGTGCCATAGACGAGGACCTTCGTTCAAGGAAAAAGATAAGCCATCTGAATCACCCTCCAACGCAGCGAGTTGGCAGCCTGCTCCCGAACATAGGTTCTGATATCCTCTGGTGACGACCGACTAAAACGATTGATCTCGTCATCAGTAAGGCGGTAAAGGATCGCATCGGCGTTCCTCTCCTGGTCCGTCAGGGCAAGGAGCCGCTGGCGACACTTAGTAAAACGATGCTGTCGCCAGGCAAGACGCATAAAAAGATAGATAAAATAAGCGGCGGGCAGGAGTTTCCACCACATAGCGGCCAATAAAGCATGCGGTTTATGACTGATCAGAGCAAATGCATCCACAATCAGACACAAGAAGAGTAACCCGATGAAAATAAGTGCTTCATGTGAAGATTGGAGCAATGGTCCTAGCCAACGCCGAAAGCTCGAAGGCGTTGTCTGATAGGCGAGTATTTCCTCATACCTCGGTTCGTCAAAAGCCATACGTCCGACATGCGCGAGCTCATGGGCAATGAGGTCATCACGCTGATATAATCCCAAAAAACACTCATGCGTAGCAAAGTGACGACGCAGCTGGAAGAAAGCCATTTTTGGCATATCTGGCTGAGTCTGAAAGATCCAAGCACATCCACCATGCCACGGCATCAACTGGTAGTTGCTAAAGAACAGGGGAATCCAAGTAGGCTTTATATCATAGAGAACGGTCGTAGTTTGATGAGCCTTCTCCATGAGGACAGGGCTGCCAAGATCGTCGGCAGAAAACACGATGTGGTGACGTAACTCATCAAAGACTTTCTCTTTGAGATGAAGACATTGGTCAGCTCGCAATAGAAAAGCATCCTCAGTCTCACCAGGACCAGGAATAAGCCCTTGATGATTCAACTCGAGTAACCGCTGGTTGGAAAGGGTCGTCGTCGCCATAAGCCACTACGCTACCACATGATGGAGTCGCTTGTCTAAATGAAATACAAAGGCACAGAGAAGAGATATAAACTGTTGTCTGTCATAAGTCTCGTTGTGAAAGGGATCAGATTAACGCAAAGACTGCAAAGACGCTAAGACGCAAAGGGAAGGGAGACGTGTAAAGTGGACCCATCTGTCTAGACAAAAAACAACGGCCTTGTTGCATAATTTACCACTGACCCAACGAGATCAGCAGCAATTTCTGCTAAATA
>CAMFKD010000047.1 GCA_945957095.1 uncultured Chlamydiae bacterium | reverse complement strand
CGCTGAACCTACCAGCAAAAACATTGGTACAGTGCCCACACAAGTGGCTCCTCATGTTTGGCCTCTCGAAGAAGATTATATCCAAACGAATCGCCTTGTCCTGCAGAAGGCCCTTAATCAGGGTCTTCATCATGAACCCCTACTCCCCCATCCCATTGCACCTACTCCAGAGCAGGAGCATAAGCTTAATAAAGTTGACGTTGACTGGTTTGCTCAAGAGAAAAAAAGCCACGACCGTTTTCAAGTTCCCTCTAACGTTACTAGAGAGTGTTCCGGCTGGCAAAATAGTGCCTTCCACGCGAATGGAGAATCCCCCGTATCATCTCCTCGCAATCACCTCTGCAAGCCCATGGCCATCCATCGCGTCGCTGCTGTTGCGACGCCCGTTTCATGCGGCACCACCTGTGACACTTCTTGTGACGAGTGGCATCCTTGCACCACGGAGATGTCGTGTGCAATAGCTCTTGAGCGTTCTCCCGCTCCGCAATCACTGGATTCTCAGATGCCTGCGCAGCTCTGTTCAGCAGGCAATGTGCCGCAAGAGGTCAGAGCATCCCACATCGTCGCAACGCGAGTGTCTGCGACAGACACTTACCACCCTCAATTATTGCGTCCCGTCGTTGCGGAAGTGTCTCATGTTCCAGGCCTATTAGTAGGAATGAATGATCAAGTTCTTGTTGCTCTAAGTTCACGTGCCGAGGTGGAACCCATCCGTCATGCCCCTCAAGTAACAGGATTAACAGAAGCTTGTCCTAACTGCCGCTATGATGACATACGCACCCCGCCCTTTTCGGTGGGTCCTCATTTCACAGCGATGGGACATCCTTCAGCTGCTGAGAGGAAAGAAGAACATCTACATCTTCAGATCGTGCTCGCCGATACCAGCGCACTAAGCAACACGGCTCTCCTCGATGATGACCGTTCTGGCAAACAGATGCAGGGAATCCCCTGCTTTGCTTGCGAAAGCTGTGTCGTCTGTTCCGGCCAAACGGCGGATGAGGATGGATACCCTATTGGTCCAGCCTCAAAGGCAATGCTTGGTTACAACAGAGAAAGCACCGATATCATCGACCGTATCGGACATCCGATGACAACCAAAAGTGTCGCGCATCTTCAGCAGCCGCTGATGAAGCCCGATGGATTAGTGACATCTTCTTATCTTGAAGATCCCACATCCCTTTGGTTATCTGCTCCACATCCCCTCTCTACTCTTGTCAGTGCAGCAGAAACCGATTGCATTGGTGCGGATTGTCCTAACCACCTCACCTCTTTAACGATCGGTCACCCTACCGCTGCATTGGCTGCCTTTTATGGCACACACTACCGCGATATCGATCACATTGGGCATCTCTCTTCATTTACCTGCACCGACTTGGCAACAACAGATCCTCTTTCCTACTGCCACCAAGACTTTGACCTGGTTGTGACAGATTCTCAACTGTCGCCGGAGATGCTGGCAACGGCCTCTCAAGCTTTTCTGTCCTTAGCTCGCGAGCAGGCACATCAATCGGGCACATTGCTCTCCAACGGTAGCCTGTTGCATGCCATTCAAAAGCTAACCACCCCTGCTTCCGCACGTTCGGGCTCGGACGAAGTCATCTGGTTAGCTCATAGTAATCCTACTTCTGAAAGCCAGCAACAAGCACCTGATTTCTGGAGCGTCCTTGACCATCTAGCAGATAGTCAACAACTGGCGCTATCCAAAGAGCCATCGGCAGAGGTCACCTCTCCTCTTCACCGCATACTGACTAAAAGCGACCATATTGGAGCACAGCGCACACATGAGATCGCTTCGCAGATCCACACATTACAAGACGACTATTACTACTATCTCAGTGATGGCGGTACTAACTCAGACGAAGGCATCTCTCGCGCTTCTGCTAGAGTCGACCTGCGCGCTGCTCAAAAAGCCCCTGCTGTTCCACATAAGAATGAAACCCTGATTGGAAAGCAACGCGACAAAGGATTTCTCACAGATAACGCTCCAACGAGCGATACCCATCGTTTTGCAGTAGAGGTCATCCCTCATACCGACCCTTCAGCACTACCCAACATGCATCTGCTGATTGGCGCCGCACATCCTCCACGTCAAGAAACAAACGCTCAGGGTGATTCCTCTCTTTTCATTAACTTTGCCCATGCAGCAGGTGTTAGCGACCACAGCATTGGATATGAGCCTACCTCGTTTCTATCCGTTGGTGCACCGCCCGTTAACAGCTACGCCCAACGGGAGGAGGAAGATTCCCGCAACGATCACGCTGTTGGCGTAGGAGCACGTCGTTACGAAGCTTCCGGCTACGAAGTGGCTGAGGCCGATCAAGACGAAGCCTCCTATCGCAGCGAGCCAGGTATTGATCCCTACGGTCGCAAGCCCACAACCATGGGTGTGCGCCGAGAAGGCTTCCTCTGGGACAACAACACCCCTTGGCTAGCCGATCAACAAGATTCCGGAGCTTCGCAGGATAGATCAGACTCCTATCACCATAACAGCTCTTATCTAGCACAAAACAAAGAAGTGCGTCCGCCAGATAAGTCCCCTGGATCACTAAGATATCGGGCGCACCCGATAGCCGACGAGGCCTCAGAAGATGATGCAGGGGAAATCAACCTTCCCCTTCAAAAAAAAAATCGGCAGATCGAATTCGAGGACGAGTCAACCGAAGAGAATACAGGCAACGTTCGGACAAATTCCAAGGCCTACCTTTCCACAGCCGCGTCTGATCAGCCAGACAGCGCTGCCGCCGAAGATGATGCTGGTGCAGACGCATTTGTCTCCGGTTGGGAAGAACAGCGATCACGTTCAACGCTAACGCCTCCAGGCGCTAGGCGCGACCTATCCCCACGCAGCGCCATCGACAAATCTGTGGCACAAGAAACGCTGTTTGATAGCGGCGTTCCCAGTCCTGAGGATAAGACAGCCAAAGCCCTTCATCATGCATCGCAACCGTCGACAGAAGAGAAGGAACCCGAAGGGCTCCTCATCAACTTCCGCGATGTGGGCATGACAGAATATATCCGCTTTGTCGCGCAACAAACAGGCAAAAATTTTGTTTTTAACGACGATGACCTTCAGTTCAATATCACGATCATCTCGGAGAAGCCGACCACTCTCGAGAACATTTTAGCCGCCCTGTTGCAAGAGCTGCGCATCCACGGGCTGCAGGTGATAGAACAAGGTAACAACATCATCATCCACAAGAGTGATAAAACTCGCGGTCCCATACAGGTGACCCATGCCAACCAGCATGACTCTCAAGCAGCGCAGCTTGTCACCCGTGTCTTTCAGTTAAGCAGTATTCCAGCCGATAAGATGAAAGAGCTCGTTGTGCCCATGCTGTCCGGGCAAGCTCTGGTGCAGGTATTGGCAGATACCAATAATCTTCTGATCACTGACTTTAGCGCCAATGTGAACAAGATTGCCGAGCTGATTCACTCTCTCGACGTTCCAACAACCGCCTATGAAGTAGGACAGTACACAGCGCGCAATAACTTCATCGAAAACCTTATCCCGTTAGCCGAAGACATCATCAAGCCCTTCACTGAAAGGCAGAACATTGTCTTCGTCCCCCACCTAGCCACAAATAGCGTCTTCATCGTCTCTACTCCGCTCTTAGTCAAGCGCGCCACCGCTATCCTGGAACGCTTAGACACTCTGGAGGGAGCAGCCAAAGGGCAGACGTTAGAAGAGCAAGGACAAGGGATTAACACCAAGACTGGGTTAAGGCCGGGCGAGAGGATCCAGAATGAAACCGAAATGGAAACCCGAGCTCGCCTAGAGAGAGAATCGGGGCAGCGCCAAGGCGGTGGCCCTCAAAACCTGTTGCCTTATGCTAACTATAACAATGGTCCAACAGAACACGAAGCCTCTCGTTCGCACGAGGAAGAGGTGCCCGAAGACCACATTTCACAAACTAAGTTTTACATCCACAAGCTACAGTACCGCCAAGGCGATGAACTGCAAGATGCGTTGTTGCGTATTGCCGACAGCTTAAGACTCAGCGAAAAAGCCAATATCGATCTCGTTAACGCTATCAATAGTATCCAATGGATCGAATCTTCCAATTCACTGGTCGTCACAGGCACTACAGACGCCCTAATACGCGTTAAAGAACTCATCGATGAAATCGATATCCCGCTCCGTCAGATCCTGTTGGAGATGTTAATTCTCGACACCACAATCAGCGATTCCTTAACCTATTCCGTCGACTTTGCTTCGGAGTTCAACAGTACACAAGTCGCTGCTGCACAAGGATGGTGGGGTGGTCAACCGATTACAGCCGGAACGGGTACTATCGCTAGCACGACACCGCTGCTTGCCGCTGTCAACATCGCCGCGAATACAGCTGCGGATGCCGTTATCACAGCAGCGCCGTTGGCTGGCGTGACAACACCCGGTTTTAACCTGGGCATCATCGGCAGACGTATTTTGAAAGGCGGACTTTTCTTTAACACGATGGGAGGCTTAGTCCAAGCTGTCCATGGTGACACCAATACGGAAGTGGTATTAAACCCAAAAATCATTGTCGAAGATAACAATGAAGCAGAGATCTTCGTAGGTGAAACCATCGCCTTCCAAACACAGAACGTCGTTAACGATACTGGAACCATTGTCAGCCAAAACTATGAGTTCCGCGACGTCGGAACCAGGCTAAAAGTACGCCCACAGATCGGCAACAACAACATCATCACCCTCGAGATTGAAGAAGAAGTCAGCGCAACCATCACAACCCAATCTTCAGGCAGTAGCGGCGGTAACTCCTCCGCGTCGGCTAACGTCAGCCCCGGCCCCTCGACCTCTACTAGCCGTACCATCACAAAGGTCCATGTACCCGATGGCTTCTTCGTTGTCCTCAGCGGCATGATCCGCGATCAGAAAGACCGCAACCGTGAGCAAATTCCATGCCTCGGCGGTATTCCGATCATTGGAGGCTTCTGCAGCCGCAAAGATAACGCCTACAGCAAACGAAACTTGATGATCTTCATCCGTCCGCAAATTATCGAATCGGAATGGGACTTCGACGACATCACAAAACGTCAACAAAACATTTACAAAGACAAGAGCAGGATGCGCCCACGTTGGAAGTTCGAAGTAGACGAAGGTCTCGACTTCTTGAACCTCCCACGCCTAAACGAACGTTGCGAAGACGGCGGCTACTTGCCCGGCTACAGACAAGAAGATGCACCTGATTGCCCCTATCAAGTTAACTGGCGCTACTAAAACGATGACCAGCACAACTGGCTGGGTTGTCGCCTTTCTGTGCGTCGTGCTGTTATGCGCTAGCTGCCAGAAGAATTGCTATCTTCTGGAGCCGACGATCAGCTACTGCCCGCCAAAACATTTAGTGGAGCGCTTGCCATCCGCTTTCCCCACCCTCTCCAACAATGAATTAAACACCGAATGGGGTAAGGAGCTGCGCATCGCCAATCTTTTTGCCAAAGAGCTTGATCTCTACCGCGCCATTACATCTTATAAAAGAGCACGGTTTTTGCTTCCCCGCGATCAAGGCGATCGGCGGCTGCAAATCGACTACTGCATCATCCTCTGCTACTACTTAGGCGGAAAGTATCAAGAATGCGTCGAAACCTTTGAAACAAGCGACCTTCTTTCCGTCGGTCCTACCTTCCCCGCCTTAGGCGAACTCCTCATCATTTTATACGACGCATATGAACGAGACTGTCGCCTAGATAGAGCCGAGGCACTTCTCCAACTGATCGAAAAGCATTCTTGCGAAACTGCGCGAGATCTTTCTCTGCAGCAAGCAGTTGTGGATGGAGACCTCTGCGCCGCCTATTACTGGGCTGAGCAACACCCCGAAGCAGACAACATCACGCCTTACCTAGATGACTACTGCTGCTGCGCCAAATCACCACGCCAAGCGCAAGCACTCAACGCTATCCTCCCAGGTGCTGGCTACTACTACGTAGAACAAAAGCAGACAGCAGTCACCTCTTTCTTATTAAACGCCCTATTTACTTGGGCCGCAGTCTACTTCTTCGACCATGGTAACATTCCCATGGGCATCATCCTCTCCAGCTTAGAAGCCGGTTGGTACTTCGGCGGCATCAATGGCGCCGGATTAGCCGCTAAAGAATACAACGAAAGACTCTTCGAGTGCAAAGGGCGAGACCTGCTCGCCGAACATCGCCTTTTTCCTTTCCTCATGTTCGAAACAGCGTTTTGATCAGTCTCAAAACGAGACTGATGGCAAACAGGCCGCATCTTCACCATCTGATCCCTTTAAAAATGCTTTTAATGGTCAGTCACCTGCTCCCACCCCCATTCCTTAAGTTGACAGCATTGGGTGAGCATCTACCATTGTAAATGTCTTCTTTGTCCATCCAGCGAAAGAAGTAAACAGATACTCTCTAACTCCCTCTCTATAAAAACGTTTTGTAAAAATTTTATTTGCAATTAAATCAGATAGATTTAGAATGATGATTGAAAAGGAATTAAACATTAACAATTTAAGAAAAATACAAACAATTAAAAAAAAGATAAAAGGAAGTAAGAGCGATGGACACCCCGATAGATCACAAGCTATCATGTTTCATGGCAAGCCTGGCTAGCAACCGCCAGCTAAACCAAGCGCGCCATCTTCTCTCTTCACTTCCAAAGCTACGAGGAACACATCACTATCTATACAGCCTCGCAACAGGCGCGGAACCTTTGTGTTTCGCGCCATTTATAATTAAACTTAACAAGCGGTAAATTCATCGCTTTAATAAAAACAACAAAAAATCATGAGGTAATATAACATAAATGCAATAAATGAAAATAAGTTCTGATAATAATCGCTAATCGTGGAGGTATCCATATGCAAGCGATCACCAACCATGCAAAGAAGCTACTCGCTTCTCTTGCAATAACCGTGGGCTCTATCCTTGCTCTGGCCCCCATTAACGGCCACGCAGGGTTTCTTGGAGACACAATAGGAGGCACTCTGAATGTGGGCTTGTCACCCCTAAACTACTTCTTTGTAGGCGGCCCATCTGTGCTTCCACAGATGGCAGTGGTGACAGATCCAGGAGTGGAGTTTGTCAGTAACAATGGCCTTCTCCCCTTCAACATCACCGCCACAGATGTGGGAAATAACGAACTGTTGATTAGTATTTTGAATCCAAACTTGAAAACGACAGTGACCCCAGCCATGACCTTCTTCTTCCAAGGCATGGACTTCCAGCCGGGGCCTGTCCCCATCACCAGTGTCGTCAATGACTTGGGCCTTGCGCCAATAGGGCTTGCTTGGACAGCCAATACCATCACGATTGACTTTGCGCCACTCACCTTAGGGGGTGGAACAAGCACATTCTCGCACTACATCGTTTCAGCTGTAAGGGTGCCTGAACCAAGCACATATCTATCGCTAGGCGGATTCCTATTCGCCCTAGCCCTGTTTGCACATGCAAGAAAAAGAAAGCAAGCCAGTGCTTCTCTAATATAAGGGAAGTACCTAGAAGCAAATCTGGCATCTTTTACAGCTAGGCCTTATGGTTCGAAGGAACCATAAGGCCTTTTATTTCATTTACTTATGAAAAAATTAATTTGCACAAAAAAGAACATCAATAATAGAATGAAAATAGAAGAAAGGAACAAACAAATGGAGAGTGAACAAAGCCAACTAAAACAAACAGAAGATTTCATTTATATCATTGGCTATTAGACGCAATACTTAGTTAAGACACAAGACTTGAACGATTGACTCAACACTTGGCGGTGGACATATGATAGATGTACGGAACGCATTACGCGCGGGAGTCTACTCCCTGTTCATGGGCTTTTCCGCCCTGGCGATCACCACACCCATCTCGGGGTATGGACAACCATTGCTGACAAGTTTGGTCAGTGACACGATGAACAATTGGGAAGGGCTGCCCGCGTTTTTTAATACGTCAACACCCAATTTCTTCGCCCTATCTCCCGTCTCCTGTTTCGTCGCAGAACAAGCCTTAGTCGTTGATGAAAGCGGCAATTATGTCGCTAATGACCAGCCTAAAGATGCGTATGACGCTGCGATCGCCTGCAGTGACACCACCACAGACCTCGCCGCAGACAGCGACTTTCTCTACGATAACCTCGATGACCAAATGAGCTGCAACGACAGCTGTTACACCTCTTGTGACGACACCTGCGTTACAGAGCCCGAAGAGTATAGTGGCGGGGGTGCCGTCGGAGCCTATGGCGGGGGCGGTTATGGCGGGGGCGGCGGGGGCTGGGGCGGCGGCGGGGGCGGCGGCTGGGGTGGTGGTGGCGCTGTTGCCAACGCTAATGCCGAAGCCAAAGCTAAAGCTAAAGTCATCATCAAAATTAAGGTCCCTGAGCCATCTACCTACTTGCTGATGGGCGGCATGGCCTTAGTCATCATAGGAGCTGCCAGAAGGAGAAGAGAAGCTTCCGAATAAAGCATGTGACCGCTATAACATGTGGCCATGATGCGATGGTTGTCTCTCTTCTTTCTAGCCTTCTCCCCGCTCCTTGGTGAGGAACCATGGGGTTGCGATGCTGAGTTGGCGCAACGTTGCTGCTTAGAGGGCTGTTCTTGTGTCCACAACGACCCTCTCGTGCAAGCCACCCGCGCTCTTGTTCGGTTTCACAAAGGGGTCATATCCCCCGCCGATGGTCCCCGCAGTCATTACACACCCAGCAGCTCTGAATACATGCTCCAAGCGGTAGAAAAGCATGGGTTCCTATGCGGTTATCTCATGGGCTGCGATCGTTTAATGCGTGAAAATTGCGATCCATGGGTCTACCGCAAGACGGTAGGCAAATACCGCCTCATCACGAAATACGATCCTGTGCCTTAGGTTACTCTCGGCAGGCAGGAATGGCGCTAGCGCTGGCTAGCCACTGCTGCACCTGCTCCCTTTCCTGTGCAGCTGCAGCCTCCGGACACGCAGGAGCAGGCGCCGTCTGAATCAGCCGACGTGCACACTGCATCGCCTCCTGTTCAGAAGTACCCGGACGACGCCAGTTATAGAGAAACAGCTTATCGCGCCCTAACTCCTCGGCCACTCCAGAGTTCTCTAGAATCTCTGACACCGCCGTCGGAATTCCGCACAGCAACAAATGGATGCCATTGCTATTGAGAAAGCGGTAGAGATGAAGCAGAGCGAGACACGCCGTCGCATCTAGGTCACGCGCATGCTTCAATCTGAGGATGATCACGCGTGTCTTGCTGTCACCTTTCGCTAACGCTCGCAAGGTAGCCTGAAAGAGATCTGCAGCACCGAAAAATAGCTCACCATGTACGTCGATGATGCGGATTCCATCATGTCTAGCGGAATCATTCTGTACGGATTGCTCGCCCACACCTGAATATTCCCGTAGATTGGGCGTAGAAGCCTTGTTCAGATAGAAGATGATAGATAAGGCGATGCCAATGTAGAAAGCCGTATCCACACTGAAGAAGAGACACGCCATCAGTGTAGCGACAAGGACAAACGCATCGGAGCGAGTCGCTCGGAAACATAAGACAAAGTTACGTGGTTGCCACATCGTGAAAGATGACACTAACAGCAGCGCCGCAAGTGCAGACAGAGGAATAAAACTAACAAAATAGCCAAACACAAACACCATCAAACCGACGACCACAGCACTTAAAACAGCAGCAAAGCGCGTTGTAGCCCCACTAGTGTAGTTGACAGTAGTACGCGACGGACTGCCACCAGAAGGCAAACCACCCACCAAAGCAGATCCCATATTGGCTATGCCAAGACCCATGATTTCCTGATTGATGGAGACGCTCTCTCCAGACCGCCCAGCGACCGCTTTAGCAACAGAAGTAGTCTCTAATGTCGACAACAAAGCAATCGCAAAAGCAATCGACACCAGCTTATTGAGGATCATGGAATCAAACTGCGGAACAACGAAAGAAGGTAAAATCCCGAAGATCTTCCCCGCATTTCCCACCAATTCAACATGGGTGTAGTAGCCCTCCGCAAAAGGATCAATCATCTCAGCATTGGGATAGGGCGACCAATGTAAGAAAAAGACAGCCAGCCCAGAGAGCAGCAACAACAAAGCTGCAGCTGGTATTCTCCTGTTGACGCGACGCATTCCAATTAAAAAGAGAACGCTGGCAACTCCAATCCACATCGTCGGCCAATGCAGCTGATCGACGTGGGAGACCATATAGGTAGCCTTTTGAAAGATGGAGTAAACCCCCTCAGGAGGAGTCATCCCAAAGAAAATAAAAAATTGCCCCACAGCCAAAGCCAAAGCGGTCCCCGTCATGTAGGCAACCACAACAGCCTGACTGACAAATTGTGTAAGTCGCCCTAAACGAAATGTCGCCACAAGGATCTGAAAGATACCGACAAGCAACGTCAGCTGGACGAGGATGGCAACCGCAAGTACGTCACGCTCTTCAGGAGTGACACCGCGGTAGTAAGTATAAAGAATCTCCGCAGTGCCCGCCTGTACTAGAATAGCGATCGCATTCGTGGGCCCTACCACTAGATAGCGCGACGAACCAAATAGCCCCGCCAACGCCGTTGCAAAGATGGCTCCGAAAAGCCCACAAGTTAGCGGTAAGCCAGCAATCATCGCGTAAGCCATCACCTGAGGCACTGTCAAAAGCGCCACACTCAGAGCCGCAGAAAAATCACCACGCCAAGACAACCAGGAATAACTTCGCAGATCCTCTAATATAGGCTGAAAAGAAATATCATCGTAACGGGAGTGCTTTACCATAAGCTTATTGTGAACTAAATGACCTTATTCTTCAAGAACAGAATTTCACTCTTCAGAGCCGATTTTATTTATTTTTAATCACTGATTTTTTATCATGCTACATGACGTTTACTAATTAAAAGCAGAAATTATGACAAAGCAAAGCACATTGAAACCCATCTTAGCCATCGTAGGACGACCTAACGTCGGTAAATCGGCTCTCTTTAACTGCATCTGTAAAAAACGTGTTGCCATTGTTGACGAAGCGGAAGGCGTCACGCGCGACCGCCTGTACATCGATGCTGAAGTGTTTGGCCGCCCCTTTCGTTTGGTGGATACTGGAGGGATCGATGCGCATAGCAAAGCCGAATTCAACGACTTAGTCAAAGCACAAGCTGAACTAGCCATTGCCGAAGCTGACGTGATCATCATGGTCGTGGATGCACGCATCGGCATCACCACGCTCGATCAAGAACTCGCCAATCTTCTCCACCGCACCAAAAAGCCACTCTGTCTCGCTATTAACAAGCTCGACAATCCAGATGATGACCATATACTCCACGATTTCTTATCGTTAGGCATCAACAAGATGGTGCCTGTCTCTGCAACGCAAGCTCGCAACATCGCAGAGTTACTGGAGACAGCTTTTGAAGATTACGCGCCTCACACTGAAGAGCCAGAACAAGAAGAGAATACCGCCATTAAAGTAGCTGTCGTAGGGCGCCCTAACGTCGGTAAATCCTCGCTAATCAACTACGTCCTTCAGGAAGAACGTTGCATTGTCAGCCCCATTCCAGGAACAACTCGAGACAGCATCGATGTCTTTATCTCTTACCAAGAACATCCTATCACCCTGATTGATACTGCCGGTGTGAGACGCAAAAAGGGAGAGCATGAAGTTGTCGATAAATTTGCCGCCATCCGCACAGAGAGGGCTATTGAACGCGCCGACGTGTGCGTCTTGATGCTGGATGCACAGCAAGGCATTACAGCACAGGATAAGCGCATCGCTAACAGTATTGAAGAAGCCAAGAAAGGCTGCATCGTCGTCTTAAACAAGTGGGATCTTGTCAAGGGCTTCCGCATGGAACACACCCTAAAAGCACTTTATGAAGAAGTACCCTTCCTCAAGCACTGCCCCGTACACTGCATCTCCGCTAAGACAGGACGCAACGTTGACAAGATCTTTCCAGAGATCCTTAAAGTCCACGCCAACTGCTGTAGGCGTATCACGACTGGCGATCTCAACGGTTTCATTACCAAAGCAATGCAGATCACTCCTCCGGCGATGATTGGTGGCAAGCGACTACGTGTCTATTACATGACGCAGGTGTCGACACAGCCCCCTGTCTTCATCCTCTTCATCAACTACCCCAAATTGATGCAAGCTTCCTATCTACGTTATCTCTCTAATCAGTTCCGCGACAAATATGGATTTGAAGGAGCCCCCGTCATCTTCCACCTCAAAGGAAAGAAGAGAGAAGAGCGCCCTAAGTCAGACAAATCACCTCCTCCCCACTTCCACGACGACTTCCTGGAACCAGAAGAAGACGTGTCTTGGGAGTAGCGTTAAATGGACGATGGACGTAATGGACTCAATGGACATTGTAAGCATCTCCTTTGTCCATTACGTCCATCCTGTCTATGTCTGCGGTACACTATACAAACTCATGCATGGCAAAGGACAAGCGGAGATCAGTCATTCCCGCTAAATATTACTCACTCATTTTTAGGAAGTTATCACCACAGAGCGCACAGAGAACACAGAGAAAAATAGAAAATGAGAAATCCCTTTCGATTTTTAAGAAAATATTGTGTTTAGTT
>CAMFKD010000046.1 GCA_945957095.1 uncultured Chlamydiae bacterium | reverse complement strand
CGTGTAGCGTGGCAACGCGCAGAAGGGTAGCAATGGAAAAGCATACAAAAAGAGTGAGACTTGTTCGTCAAAAGCGTGCATGGCGTGTTCGTAAGAAGCTCCGTGGCAACGCAGAATGCCCCAGGCTTTCGGTGAACAAAAGTTTGAAACATCTGCAAGTGCAGTTGATTGACGATGAAACAGGTGTCACATTAGTCGGTAGCGCCACCTATTCTAAGCAGTTTAAAGGTACCGAGCATAATGCCAAAGGAAAAGACGCTGCGAAGGCATTAGGGGAGTTTATTGGTAAGGCCGCTAAGGCGAAGAATATCGAAGAGGTGATCTTCGATCGCGGTCGTTATAAATATCACGGCGTTATCGCCGCCCTGGCCGAAGGGGCACGCGCTGCTGGGCTCAAATTCTAACAAGACAGGATACGCTGACATGGCGAAGAACAAGGAAGGATTCGAGAAGAGCCACGAAGAGGCTCAGCTAGAGGAAAAAGTGCTATACGTCAACCGCTGCGCCAAAGTGGTAAAAGGGGGACGTAAGTTCAGCTTTTCTGCTCTGATATTGGTAGGAGATGGCAAAGGGCGAGTAGGCTATGGTTTCGCCAAAGCTAACGAGCTGCAAGATGCCATCAAGAAAGGCGGTGAAGCAGCACGAAAAAGCCTCATCACCTTTGCAACGGAAGGAAGCACCATTCCTCATGAAGTTGATGTGGCATGGGATGGTGCGAGAGTACTATTGAAGCCCACCGCTAAAGGCTCCGGTGTTATCGCTGGTTCCCAGGTGCGCGCTGTCTTGGAAATGGCAGGTGTTAAAGACGTCATGGCAAAGAGCTTAGGCGGCAACAACCCTATCAACCAAGTAAGAGCAGTATTCCTCGCTCTCCAAAAACTCACATCACGTGAAGCCATTAAGCAAAGAAGGGGGCGCGCATGACATCGCTCAATACACTTAGCAACCCATGCCGTCCTAAAAAGCCACGCAAGCGCGTCGGCCGTGGTCTCGGTAGCGGTACCGGTAAAACCTGCGGACGCGGTGAAAAAGGTGCAGGCTCTCGCTCAGGCTATAAGCGACGCTTAGGGTATGAAGGCGGTCAGTTCAGGCTCTACATGAAATTGCCCGAGCGTGGATTCAGCAATGCGCCCTTCCGCGAGTCCTACGAAGTGATTAACTTAGGTCAGATCGACGCGATCTTTAAAGATGGCGAAGTTGTCAACGCCCAAACGCTCCGTGACCGTGGTCTTATCAATAAAGGCAAACGGGCTCAGATCAAGTTGCTCGGCGATGGCCAATTGACAAAGAAAGTCACTATTGAGGTTGACGCTGTATCCGAAGCAGCTAAGCAAAAGCTCGAAAAAGGGCATACCACCCTCAAGCTACTGAAAAAGTAGCCAATACGCCGGGGCTTCTGTTAGCCCCGGCAAAAAGGAACGGCACCGATCAAGTGCCAACCACAGAACGTTGTTATCAATCCGAAAACGATCGACGCGACAATGGATGCAATTAGACGGATCTTTCAACTGCCCGAACTGCGAGCTAAGATTCTCTTCACCTTAGCGATGCTTGTCGTATGCCGCATCGGAGGTTTTATCCCAGTACCAGGGATCAACGGAGAATTAGCGGTTAGCTTCTTCCGTAGTCAGACAGGCGGAGGCCAGAACCTGTTTCAGCTAATCGATATTTTTTCCGGTGGCGCCTTCAGTAACATGACCGTGATCGCTCTCGGTGTGATGCCTTACATCTCAGCGCAGATCATCGTTCAGCTTCTCACCGCCGTCTTCCCTGGACTCCAGCGTGAAATCCGCGAGAATCCCGAGCAAGGCAAACGTAAGATGAACAAGATGACGCGTATAGGTACGCTCATCCTAGCGTTTATCCAATCATCGCTCTTTGCTCGCTTCGCCATCGGAATGAATATCTCCCGCCCTGGTATCATCGGCAGCGAACTGATGGAACTGCAAGCATTCGGCTTTCCATTGTTTTTCTACCTCGTATTCATCTGTACCATGACCACGGGTACGGTCGTCCTGATGTGGATTGGCGAGCAGATCACCGAAAGAGGCATCGGCAATGGTATGAGCCTCATCATCTGCCTCGGTATCGTCTCTCAGTTGCCCCAAGCAATTGGCCTTATCATCCAGCAACTGAATCTGGACTCTCAGCTGCCAGGGCAAATGAATTTTGCCAGTGTTCTCTCTCTCATCGCTGTCTTCGTGGGCGTTGTATGGGGCACTATCATGGTCATTCAAGGCCATCGACGCATCCCTCTACAGTATGCTAGACGTGTCGTCGGCCGCCATGAAACACAAGGTGGAAGCTCCTACATTCCCCTGAAAATTAACTACGCCGGTGTTATCCCCGTGATCTTTGCGTCGGCCCTCCTCATGTTCCCGGCTTCCATCGCCCAATTCCTTGGTACCGGTAACTGGCTTGGCACTGTCGCTAATTGGTTTTCACCAGGCAGCACCGCACACGTCATCATGTATATCCTTCTTATCATTAGCTTTACCTACTTCTGGACTGCCACACAGTTCAGACCCGACCAAATCGCTTCTGATATGAAGAAGAACGGAGCCTTTATTCCAGGTGTCAGACAGGGAAAACCCACTCAGGACTATCTGGAAAGCACAATGAACCGCATCACCCTTTTTGGTGCGGTCGCTCTAGCGCTCATTGCCATCTTGCCCAATATCGTGGGTAGAATCATGGGAGTTCCCACCACAATCAGTTACTTTTTTGGTGGAACGTCCCTCCTCATCATGGTCGGTGTTGTCCTCGATACGCTTAAGCAAGTCGAGTCACACCTCCTGATGAAGCGCTACGAAGGCTTTATGAAGAGTGGAAGAGTAAGAGGACGCTGAAAAAGCGTTGCAGCTGAGTCGCAGAAGGGAACAACAAACCCTTTGAACGTTTCACGCTGTTATGATAGTATGTTTGCATTGCGATTGACAAGGTTAGGAGTTTTTCAATGCCCAGGGTAATTGGTGTCGACATCCCCGACAACAAGAGGTTAGAAATCAGCCTCACGTATATCTATGGAATCGGTAGACAACTGTCGAACGAAGTCATCAACAAGCTTGGCCTCAATCCAGATATGAGAGCCAAACAGCTCAACGAAGATGATATCGCCAGACTCAACCAGATTCTACAATCTGAATATACGGTAGAGGGTGACCTTCGCCGCCAAGTTCAGAATAACATTAAGCGATTGATCAGCATCCACAGCTACCGTGGAATGCGTCATCGTCTCGGACTGCCGGTTCGCGGCCAACGCACCAGAACCAATGCTAGAACACGCAAAGGCCGCAAGAAAACTGTTGCCAATAAGAAGAAATAAAGCTTAAGAGGAGCCCCGAACCTTCGTGAAACAAGCAACCGCTAAAAAGGTTACCAAAAAGAAAGTCGCGCGTCATGTCACTTCAGGAGTGGCTCACGTTGCTGCGACTTTCAACAACACCATCATCACCATTACCGACCCAGCAGGAAATACCCTCTCTTGGGCCTCCGCCGGCACTTCAGGATATACAGGATCCAGGAAGTCCTCTGCCTTTGCAGCTACTGTAGCGGCTCAACAAGCCGCTAAATCAGCTCAAGGCACCGGTCTTAAAGAGGTAGAGGTCAACTTGCGTGGTCCTGGCGCTGGACGCGAGTCCGCCGTGCGTGGCTTACAGTCCGCAGGCTTACTCATCACCGTCATCAGAGATGAAACCCCAGTCCCTCACAACGGTTGTCGCCCACGTAAGCGCAGACGCGTCTAAGGTATGACCCTAGCACGTAGTCGTTAACTTAAATTTAGAATGTCTTGCAGGAGCCACTAAATGACTGTCAAGTATGGCAAGTTTGAAATGCCCGCTAACATCACCGTCGAAGAGTCGTCGATGACTTCCACCTTCGCTAGGTTTGTCGCAGAGCCCTTTGAAAGAGGCTTTGGACATACCGTCGGTAATTCCCTTCGACGCATCTTACTGAGCTCGTTAGAAGCACCTGCCATTGTCTCGGTGCGTATCGAAGGCATTCCTCATGAGTACATGGCTGTAGAAGGCATTGTTGAGGACATGACCAATATCATCCTTAACTTTAAAGGTGCCTTGCTCCGTAAGCTGCCGACAGAGCGAGATGACAACCCACGCGAATTGCGTCACATCACCTCTATTGTAGAAGTGACACAAGATGACCTTGACGACAATAAAGGCCAAGTCGTCATTACCCTGGGCGATATCGTAAAACTAGGCTATTTTGAAGTCGTTAACCCGACATTGCCCCTCTTCACAGTTACCAAGCCCACAAGACGTCAGGTAGACCTTCGCGTCATGATTGGCAGAGGTTATGTTCCTTCTGAACGACATACCGATCTCAATACAGCTGTTGAAGAGATCCTTGTTGACTCTGCCTTCTCACCAGTACGCCTGGTCAAATACAGTGTGGAAAACACTCGCGTCGGTCAGGATACTGACTTTGATCGACTCATCCTTGAAGTAACCACCGATGGCCGCGTCACTCCGGTAGAAGCCGTCAGCTTCGCTTCTCAGATCGCTATCCGCCACTTTGAAGCCTTTAACCAAGCTAAAGATTTCATTCTTAGCTTCGAAGAGGCCAATCTTGGCGGTGACCGTGACCATGATGAGATGATGGAAAAACTAGCCCTCCGTATTGATGAGATCGAACTTTCTGTCCGTTCAGCCAATTGCCTAGCTGGTGCTAGCATTGAGACGATTGCAGAGCTCGTTTCTATCCCAGAAAAGAAGATGCTCGACTTCAGAAACTTTGGTAAGAAATCGCTCAATGAAATCCGTGCGAAGTTATCTGAGATGGGCCTCTCTTTAGGAATGGATCTTAGCCGTTTCGGAATTAACACCGACAACGTGAAAGAGAAAATGCGCGAAATTCATGAGAAGAAAAGCCTGGCCAAAGAAGGCGCGCTCGTAGACGAATAATTGGCCTTAATAGTTGGAGAATCATGAGACATCTTAACCATAGAAACAAACTGAGCAGGACCAGCTCGCATCGACGTTGCCTCATTGCCAATATGCTGAAGTCGTTGATTTATCACGGCCGCATTGAGACAAGTGTTGCTAAAGCAAAAGAGTTACGTCGCTATGCAGACCATATGGTCGGTCTTGCCAAAAAGAACGATCTTGCTAGCCGTCGCAAAGCCATTGCAGAGCTGATGATCCGCTTCAATGCACTTACCCCTAAGCAAGCGCGTGATGCTAAAGCCGGTAATACTGACAGCTACAACGTAGATCGTCACGTGATCACAACCCTATTCGGAGAAATCGGCCCACGATTTCTTACACGTAACGGCGGTTACACCCGTATCGTGAAGGGCGCCTATCGCGTTGGCGATAACAGCCAACAGTGCTTCATCGAATTCCTTGAAGCCTAAGAGGACGGGAGACAGGAGCCAGGAGACAGGAATCAGGACTTCGGAAATAGAGATTTCCTTCTGATGCTCTATGATTACCTCACCTAAATCTGTCTCCCGACTCCTGTCTCCTGGTTCCCGACTTCTGACTTCTATCTCCTGACTCCTGAAATACGCCTTTACTTCCCCCAGATTCTGGATTATCATAGCGCTAGATTTACGAGAGGAATCGCCTATGCCTATTACTATCGCCATCAATGGATTTGGGCGCATCGGTCGCCTCGTGTTGCGCGTAGCTGCTGCGTATCCAGAGATCAACGTTGTTGCTGTTAACGATATTGTTCCTGCCGATTGTCTCGCTTATTTATTGCAATATGACACCACACATAGGCGCTTTCCCGGTACTGTGAGCCATGATGAGCAACATCTCATTGTAAACGGTAAGAAGATTCTTGTCTGCTCTGAGAGAGACCCTGAAAAGCTGCCTTGGGCTAAGCTGAATGTCGATTATGTCATCGAGTCCACAGGGTTGTTTACTAAGCGAGAAGAAGCTGAGAAGCATCTCAAAGCCGGTGCAAAACGTGTCATCATCACAGCACCTGCTAAAGGAGATGTTCCTACATTTGTCATGGGCGTTAACCATCACAAATATAGCCCAGAAAAGGACAGCATTGTTTCCAATGCATCCTGTACGACTAACTGTCTCGCGCCTATCACAAAGGTGCTTCTTGATAAGTTTGGTATTGAAGAAGGTCTAATGACCACCATCCATTCTCTTACGGCTTCACAACCTAGTGTGGATGGTCCCTCTAAGAAAGATTGGCGTGGCGGGCGAGCCGCTAGCCAAAATATTATCCCAGCCTCTACCGGTGCCGCCAAAGCAGTGGGCCAGTGTATTCCTGAAGTACAAGGCAAACTCACCGGAATGGCTTTTCGGATTCCCACCGTCGATGTGTCGGTGGTAGACCTAACTGTTAGGCTTAGTCGTGACACCTCGTATGAAGAGATTTGTGCCGCGATGAAAGCCGCCGCTGAAGGCGATATGAAAGGCTTTTTGCAGTATTGTGAAGACCAGGTGGTATCCAGCGACTTTATTAGTAGCACAGCCTCCTCGATCTTCGATAAAGAAGCCGGCATTGCCCTTAACCCCCGCTTTTATAAGCTTGTAGCCTGGTATGACAACGAAATGGGCTATTCGGCGCGGGTCGTGGACCTTGCCCTCTTCATGGCATCTAAAGAGCCTAAACACGCCTTCGCTACATGAACACTTTAACATTGGAATGGACACGTGGACTTTACAAGAGAACCCATTATAGAAACCATCATCACCCCCAGGGAGGGGTTTAAGCTAGCCATTCGTAGCAGCAAAGGGATCGGACAGGAAGAGTATTTTGTCGAAGCCATCGAGATCGTCTCTTTTGGCTCAGCCCTATTTTTCCGCTCCTTAGAGAGACCCAAGTGCTTTATGGTGCCTGTCACCGACTACGAAGTGCTAGAGGTGCGCGAAGCGCGCATGGTCCTCAAGAATGTTGGCCTTGACAGCACCATCAAGATTGGTGGAGGACGTGACGCCGGTCACCGCGAGCCACGCCCCAGCAAGGCATCTCAACGTGAAGTCGCTGAAAAAGGAGAAAACGAAGAAGCAACTGTGGTCAAGTCGACTAATGGCACAGAAGCGCGCATTGATAAGAAACGTGAGCGCCGTCGCCAGAGCCGTCGCCGTCGTGGAGGCCGTGACGACCGCGGTGCAGAAGAGACATCAGGCCGTGTTGGCACTAATGGAGAAGACCAGACAGAGCAGGAATCTTTTGCGCCGGAACATGTCGATCTTCCCCCTCCTAGACATTCTGAGGAAACCCGTGAACGTCCCGTAGCGGCCATTCTTCCCCCGCCCATGCAGTTGATTTCTGAGACTCTTGACCGCTATCGTGAAGACGAACTCTTTAAAGGCGTTTTTCATACGCCCAAAGCAGAGGAAGCTTCTATTGACGACATTCAAGAAGAGTTGCAGCATGTGCACCGTGAGCTATTGTCAGAAGATTTAGAAGTGCCGGAATCGCGGCCGCGCCGCCAGCGCTCTCATGAATCTAGACCTCTTGAGGAAGCGCCTCGTCACTTTGCTGATGACGAAGACGACTTACCGATGTAGAGCACTCGGGAATTTCGCCGAGCGTAGCGAGGCTTTGGATGCGCAAGCTTGCTTGCGCTTTCACTTTTTAGGAAAACTAGAAGGGGACGAGAGACAAATTGAGAGGAAAGTGGAATTTTTTGAAACTACTTTCAAGGCATTGCCTCGTCCAATGCTTGGAATTTGAAGGATTTCTTTCTTTATTTTAACTCATTTACATTTATGATTAATTTATGTATGCTAGTACAGTTAAGCTTATGTTAAAGAATGGGGATGTGATATGGTTGTAGGCGCAGAAAATAATAAAAATGATGGTCATTACGGTATGGCTGCGTGGTGCATTACTCCCTTCAACTCTATCTCCAATTTAGTTGGTAGGAAGGCTGAACCTGATCTGGAAATGGGAGGGGAATTAGCTGGACGATGGTCTGTGAGATTGTTTCAGGATGGAAAGTGGTCATTTCAACGCTGTTTATCATTGGCTATTGGTATCAGCGCTATGACAACAGCAGCCTTTGGACTGGCACGTATCGTGGGAAACTTCAGTACTTATAACACGTCAAGCACACCACCCCTAACAGACTCTCCATCGACAAATCCAACTTGGAACGGTACAGTCTGCCCTTATACACCTCCCAATGGCACTAATTCCACATTGCTACAAGATAGAATTAATGCGTTGAATTGGCAAGTCAATGTCTCGGCTGAATGCGCCTATCCTTTTATGCAAGAACATCCCGATCGCTGTGACTTAAATTTCGACGGATTTATTCCTCCAGGTGTAGAGCATGTGCCACCCAGAACTTTTGTGGCGCAGTTGCAGATTTCTGTCGATCAGTTCAATCAGTGGCTGTCTCGCCGAAATTCCAAGGATTATGTGGTTGTGTTGAATGGCATCTCCGATCAACGCGTTTTTGAGCAGGCGCTTCCCTACTTGGAACGGCTTCCAAAGGACGTCTTGCGCTATGATTTAGGGACTGCAGGCAATCAGGTGCGCAATTTAGCAGCCTTTCACAAAGAGCATCCGGAAGTGAAGACATTTGCCACCTTTGATTTTATTTCGCCTATGTATCCTGATGGTGACTGCATGATCGACAAAAGGACTGTTTGTGCTCTTAGCGAGTTGGATCAGCGCGATGAGTGTCTTGGGGATCAGAATTGGCCGACAAGTAAAGCACCACACTGTGATGATGAGTACTTTAATGCTAAGCGAAGCTATGACGTGGCTTACATTTTGCCGAGTATACCGAATCCTACTTGCATGATGCCTAATTCAGCGACTCCATTTATTGAAAGATGCACGCAAGCCCAAGACCATATCTGGGTCTTTTCATCTCAATTTAATGGATGCGATGGCGTAACCGTTGTAGGTGCTTCTAAGTAGGTTTCTAGGTATAGAAATAATGGATGTCTTGACAACCATCAACGACTGCATCACCTTTTATGGCATCTTTCCCTTTGTCATCGTATTAGGTGCTTATCTGACCTGGCGGTTGCGTGGGATTCAAGTCACGAGTATTGCAGAAGGCTTTCGTGCCCTCTTACAACACAGGCAAAACAGCCCAGGCACCATTAGCCCTTATGGAGCTGTCTCAGCGGTGTTGGCCGGCAACCTCGGTACTGGCAATATTTCTGGCATCGCCGTGGCCCTTGCCACAGGAGGGCCTGGAGCCTTAGTCTGGATGTGGGTGATGGCCTTTTTCGGGGCGGTGATTCAGTATGCCAGCTGTGTCCTTGGCATTCACTATCGTCAGCGAACTCCTGATGGCGGGACAGTTGGAGGACCCTTATATTACCTCTCTGTTGGTTTGCGCTCTAAAACCCTCGCGATTGTCTTTGCTGTTACAGTCGTGATTGCAGCCCTCACAGTCGGTAACTTTGTCCAAGTCAACTCTGTGACCCAACCATTGGAGATGATGTCGATAGACCCTCTTATTGGCGGTCTCATCCTAACCCTCTTTGTTGCTATCGTGATGTTAGGTGGTGTGGAGCGCTTTGCCAAAGTTGCTAGCTCTGTTGTTCCCTTGATGGCGTTACTGTACCTTGGCGCCGCCATATGGATTTTGATTGCTCAATGGGAGCAAGTAGGGCCAGCCTTCTTTCTGATGTTGGAAAGTGCTTGGCGGCCAGATGCCCTTCTTGGAGGTACTCTCGGCTTTACTGTTGTGAAGACCATTGTGACAGGCTTTGGCAGAGGGATCTTCGCTACGGATGCTGGCACTGGCATGGCCCCTATGTTGCAATCTCGAGCACAGGTTAGCAATCCGAAAGAAGCTGGGCTGATCGCTTTGGTTCCTCCCTTCCTTGTTATGGTGGTGTGTACCATTACTGGCTTGGTACTGATCGTGACAGATGCTTGGACAACCCCAGGATTATCTAGCACCAATATGTGCCTCTATGCCTTTGACAAAGGGCTACAAAGCAGCTTCGGTTCGTATATCGTCATGATAGCCCTGTTGTTGTTTGCTTATACGACCATTTTGGCGTGGGCCTGTTGTGGAGAGCAAGCGATCCACTATCTCTGTGGTTCTCGTGCAGTGTCCATTTTTCGCTATGTCTATATTGTTTTGGTACCTGTGGGTACGTTATTCCACGTCTCGAGCGTATGGCTTGTGGCAGATATTGCCATCTCTTTGATGATGCTCACCAACCTGTTAGGCATTGCCGCTTTATCAGAAACTGCTATTGCACTTTCCTCATCTCCTGATGACATCGCGGAAGCCGTTTCCTCGCCGTCAATGACCTAACCGCTGTACTTCGTAAACTCGGGTGATTCCACACCCTTTTTGACTTCAGCAACGAGCGGTTTGATGAGGGCATCGCCCCAAGGAAGACGAATTAACACATACTCGCGCGACTGACGTGTAATTTTAACCCAAGCCTCGCCTCCGGCCATTCCTACCACACCTGGCGTCAGCATAATAGGTGCATTGTCATAGACATGATCGTGGGATATTTGTTCTGTTCCTGAGATAGAACTAAAAGTGAAGGTTTCCCCCTTCTGAAGCCCCTCGATATTGAGCATATACTGCGTCAGTGGCAGTAGCCCTAGCAACGTCGCCTTAATCGTGAGATCTCCTGACTTGCTCTTTTTGGCCAAAGGACGAGGGTAGTAGCTTGTTTGCGCCAGGGGTGTTCCATCTTGTAGACAGAGGCAATAAGAGACCTCTTCCCCTGGTAAATAGCCTAATGCATGCAATCCATAGTATAAGCCAGGCCGTTCATTGATGATAATATGACCCTCATCATCGATGCTGAGTTCCTCAGCGAACACCCATTCATCAGGATCTTTTTGTACCAACCGCTTCGTAAATAGGAAGAGAGGTCGATTTTTGGGAACCTCTGTAAATACCATGTTGTAGTTTGCCAATCCCATGGCTTTTTGTTCCGTTGTGGACGGCATCACGTCGATGGAAGAGGCTCCCACTAACATTCCAAAACATCCTAAAAGACAACAGGTTAATCCTAATACAAAGGAACGAATAGTCATGTTTATCTCCTATGTTTCGATCGACCACAAAAATAGGAACCATTTAACTACAACGGTGGATTAAAGAAAAGATTGTCTTACCTTGTCTGGCAATTCCTGATAAGACGCTTGACCCCATTCTTTGAAAGCGTTAAGCTACAGATCATTCTTTCGCTCGGATGGTGAAATAGGTAGACACAAGGGACTTAAAATCCCTTGGGGGCAACCCCGTGTCGGTTCGAGTCCGACTCCGAGCATTCTCTTCCTGAGCGGGCCTGCGAGCTCCCTGGATTGCGGCGTTCTGCGCCGCCTTGTCATGGATAGGTAACAGGTTGAATAGCCTGCTGACCGGCCTGTATTATTTTTATCCATGATATATTGGCCGCCTGAGCTCTCGCTAAAGACTTCGCCACTATCAAGGATCTTTATCGGTTGAGTGGACGACAGGTATCGGATTTGTTTACCTTTCAGAATCCAAAATCGTCCAGGTCCACCGCTAGAAAATCCTACAAGTTTCCAGTTTCTCGAATTATCGACTATCTATAGGCGGATATCCATAAAGAGCACCTCTGTGTTTGGGTCTTCCAAATTAAGGAAGGGTGCGGCCTCCTAAGTAGTGATCTTGTAGCCCGTGCATTACGCTGCTGTGGCATAGGTCTGCATTAGTGCGAGGGCTGGATGGAGATGGACAAACCACACGCACCAAGGACAGAGCGCAGGCTGGAGAGGCGGGGATTGCCGCGTATGGAAAGAGTCTTATAAAGGCTTTCACGATTGAGATCGGTCTCGCTAGCGAGATGACTCATGCCGCCTTGCGCTTCAGCTATATCACGCAGCGCTAGCAGGAAGACATGAAGATCGTCGTCTTCAAGCGCAGCGTTTAGATAAGCGGCAGCGGCTTCGGGGTCTTGTAATTGCTCGTGAAGGTACTCTTTGTAGCTTCTACTTCTTGCCATGGTCTGCATCCTCACTTTCTCGAGATTGATAGTCCTGCCAGTATTTGTCGGCCTTTTTAACGCTTTCGATTATATGATGATATGGTTGATTTAGCGTAAATAATACAATCACTGCAAATTTTCTGAATTTGTTCGTAATGTTTACTGATTAATCCTGGTGTGATTTCAGTAGTTTCTTTGGATACCATCAAAAGACAAGGTTGTTCGAAAATTGAAAATTTAAAAAATTCATAAGAGTCCATAAGGAAAAAAGGTCTGCGACGGATTCGACTGATATGTGATATATCTAGGCTGAGGCGTATCTTGTGTTGTTGTGTCATGAAATTTCCTTATTTCCACATTCCCATAATCCCATAACTGCTTATGAATTTCAAAGAGTGCGTAAACAAATAGCCCGGGGCTATTTTCGGACGTAGTTTCCTATTGTACAGGGTCAAGCGCATCAGCTAGCCTCAGTCTTGAATAAGATTGCTTTTGTAGCTCACTTCTACTCTAGGAGAAGTGAAAGGGTGGGGGTAAAACGTGACAATGTTGGTATTGTTACAGCTCTGATTGCTGCACTATGCTGGTTCTGAGTAAGAAGAATAGTTGGATAGGCGTTGTTGCATAATTTACCTTAGGACAATGGGAACACCTTATGGCTAATGATAGGTTGTAAGCGGAAAGAACCATGATTTGAATGATAGAATGATTTGAATGATAAAAAATATCATTCATATTGTTATATCATTCCTATCATTTTCTCGAGTCTCCTGCCTACGAAAGGCGTTGTTGCACAATTGCCCTGATGTGAAGATGGGAGAGTGCGTGTAAATAAAA
>CAMFKD010000045.1 GCA_945957095.1 uncultured Chlamydiae bacterium | reverse complement strand
GCTGTGATGGGATGAATGAAGCAGGCCTTGTTGGCAACATGCTCTACTTGGCGGAGTCTGATTACGGGGACTCTGCGACTAACAAAAAACCTAAAATTTCTTTAGGCGCCTGGCTCCAGTATGTCCTCGACAGCTATGGAACTGTTGCTGAAGCTGTTGAAGCCCTCCAATCAGATCCTTTTACGATAGTGACAGCGTTAGCACCAAATGGAAAGGCCGGTACGGCACACCTCTCCATTTCTGACCCCAGCGGCGACTCTGCGATTTTTGAGTATCTCAACGGCAAGTTAAAGATTCACCATGACCGGGAGTACACAGTGATGACCAATTCGCCTGTGTACGACCAGCAGCTTGCGTTAAATGTCTACTGGGAGTTGATAGGTGGAAAGAACATGCTACCTGGAACGATCAGTGCGGCTGATCGTTTTGTCCGTGCTAGCTACAACTTGAAATCTTCTCCTGAATTCAAGAATAGAAAAGAGGCCGTTGCTGCAGTATTTTCTCAGGTTCGATCCGTTGGTGTTCCGCTCGGCATGGAGGATCCCGACCATCCTAACATCTCGTCAACGCTATGGCGCAGTGTGCTTGATCAGGATGCAAAGCGCTATTACTTTGAATCGGTCCTTAATCCGGCGATCTTTTGGGTAGATATGGAAAAACTGGATCTGAAGCCTGGGGCAAAGGTAAAAAAACTGAAACTTGATGATCCGGAGCTCCTGGCGGGTGAAGTTTCTGCAAAGTTTCAACCAGCAGAGCCATTCGCCTTTCTAGCGCCTTAATGGAAGCTCTCCAGTACCTATATATTAGGTAAAAGCTCCACCAAGTTTGCCGTTATGGACGATGGACATGGGCAACATGGACCTAATGAGGTAATGGACTAAGGACAAAATCACGGCGCTATTCTGTCTAATGGTTGGGGTCCACCTTAGTTTATTCCGTCCATTGGGTCTATTACGTCTATTAGGTCCATATCCATCGCCCATAGTTGAACTTTACAGAGTATTTACAAAATCTAGGTAGGATGGTGTACACTAGCAGCTTCTACTCCTAAGCAAATGGCGGATACGATGACCTCAGAAGAAGGCAGCCCAACGGCCCAAAGCTATGACGAGGTAACAGGCGATCTCCGCGACGCGATCGAGACATTGCGTCATTTCGCTCAGCTCAATCAAACCGAGTCGATCCCCCACTGCTACCATCTCAACCTTAAGGCAGGCCATCTATCGAATGGCAAAGCAGAAGGTAATCGAAATCTGGCAGGGCTGGCGCGCTGTTTCTTTACGGCGTTATTGTCGGATAGCGTCCGGCGACGCCATGAAGAGCATCGCGATGCTGTTCAGGACAAGGTTCTAAAAGCGATCGACATCGTGAGAAACAGCTATCCGCTCCTGGACAAACTCAAAGAAGGGGATGAGGCGCAGCAGAAACTAGCAGATACCGCTTTGTCTGCTATTGAGGAGTTTAATAGTGTCATCAATACAACGGATGGCAGGCGTCCTTCTTGGGGACAACGCGCTGCGCGTTTCTTCGCTCAACGTAGTGGCTTAGCTGTTGACGACAGGCTAGTGGGTAAGACCATTGAGCTTCCTCTCAGCGTTAGCAGCCATTGTATGTCCCCTGGTCGCCATACCCACAGGGTATCCCAACAAACCGGCTCGACATCGACACAGAAGGTAACATCGCTAGCGTCGCCGCTGCAGTGTTCTGATGGCATTATGGTCAGCCCCACACACCGCGAGGTCGATGCCTTTAAGGTCAAAGCCGTGACAATGATCCGCAACTACGGCTTCCCATCGACGTCCTTATATGAAGCTCTTAAGGCTGTACAGAGGGCCCCTGTAGAGGGGGCTGCCTCGGAAGAATCGCCTGCCGAAGCGACGATTGTGACATTCCGTCAAACATTACAGCCGTTTCCAGGCGAAGTGATCGAGCTAGAGGGTTCTTTTAAGCGTGATGGGAAAAGCAAGGTGGCTAGCGTCCCCATCCCTGATAGTTTCCGTCTCGCCTCACGTTCGTCACAGACTGGTTTTCCCCACCCTATTCAGCATAATGGATGGGGACTCTCCGACAAGTTGTTACCTCCCTTGCCGGATGATTTTCAACAACTTCCTCTCTATCGCACCCTATATCAGCACAAGCGCAAGATGGCGTTGGCGCTACTCCCCCAGGGGCAGATGCTGCCACAGGCCAAGGAACTCTTAGTAAGTAAAGAAGAAGCTTATCTCAAGTATGCTGACGACTTGCTTGCCCTCCACCGACGCCTCGCCTTATCCATTATTTGGGCTGCAGGCGAGCACAAAAGTAGGCGTGGCCTTCAAGTGATTCAGCGCTTCTTTTCCTATTTAGAAGGTGTCCCATCGGCAGTGCATCACTTGGCCCAAGTCTATCAAAAGTTGGATGAAATTTTCATTGCTCAACCCATAGATCAGCTACAAGCAGCTTGGGCGACGGCCAAAGCTACAGATAATTGGAAACAAACCACAGCCAATCAGCGTTACGACATCGCTAAGAAGCGTTTTACAGAAGAATCACAACGCGCAGAGGAAACGCTGGATGCCGAACTGCCTGAAGCTACTCAAGAGTTTCTGTTCATGTTGGGAAGACTCCTTAACCGAGCAGCTAGTGAGATTGTATTGCAGTATATGTCAGAGAAGGTAGGCTATCGCCCCCAGCCGCTATCTTCCTTTGCTACCAAGGTACAGTGTGCGACCTTCAAACAGCTGACGACTTTCTTAGTTGACTTAGAGCAATGTAAAGAAACACCGTTGCCATCCCTAGCAGAGCAACTCATCGCATCTTTGGAAAATGACATCATCCGCTTTGAAGAGCCTACCGATAGCCAAAATGGCAAGGGTGTTGCGCTGTTAGCTGCCGAATTACATGATTATTACAATCAAGGGATAACGCAGTCATAGACATGGTCTGGTGATGGCTGACGCCTAGGCGGTGGCTTAGCACAGACTGGCTTAGCATAAGGACAGCGCGTCCGGAACGGGCAGCCGCTGGGAGGATTCAATGGCGAAGGAATCTCTCCTTCTAATGTGATGCGTGCCGTCTTTTCATCAGGGTAGCTCTTAGGCACCGCTGATAACAGTGCCTGCGTGTAGGGGTGTTTGGGATTGGCGAATAGCTCATCAGCGGGAGCACTCTCCATGACTTTGCCGAGGTACATGACGACAACATGATCACACACATGCCTGACGACAGACAGATCATGGGCGATGAAGAGATAACTGAGGCCTAGCCGATGTTGCAAATCGACCAGTAGATTGAGGATCTGCCCTTGCACGCTCACATCCAGAGCCGATACCGCCTCGTCACAGATGATCAGCTCTGGTTCTAACGCCAGCGCCCTGCCGATGCAGATGCGCTGCAGCTGCCCCCCTGAAAACTGATGCGGATAGCGATGCATCACATCTGGTGATAGTCCCACCTGCTCTAAGATAAGCGCCACGCGATCTCGCAATGCCTTTGCCTCTGTGATAATACCGTGGTAGCGCAACGCTTCCCCGATTGAAGTGCCGACAGTCCTGCGTGGATTAAGAGACACTTGTGGATCTTGGAAGATCATTTGCATCTCACGGCGCATCTCTTTTAGATCTTCAGGTGGAATAGAGGCGATATCTTGCCCACGATAGACAATACTACCTGCCGTTGGCTCGATCAGGCGAATAGCCGCACGAGCAACAGTGCTCTTGCCACAACCGGATTCGCCGACTAGCCCTACTGTTTTTCCTCTGGGAACAACAAAGTCAACCCCATCGACAGCCTTCACCCAGCCGACACAGTGACGAAAGACACCAGCTTGCACTGGAAAGTGGATCTTCAGTCCTTTGACCTCCAATAATGGGGCTACTGGATTTTTAGCCATGATGGGCTAACTCCTTACTGTAGTCAGGATGGTATAACCAACACTTCGTCTTATGAGTTTCTTCAAACTCAGGAACAACGCCTGAACGACAGACCTCCATCACATAAGGGCAACGTGGATGGAAGCGACAGCCTTCTGGATAACGCGTCAGAGGTGGTACAGTTCCTTTAATAGGCTTCAGTTGTCCGCGCTTCTGCTCTATTGTTGGTCTAGAAGCAAAGAGCCCTTGCGTATATGGGTGTCTGGAATGAGAGAATAGAGCACGCACATCGGCCTGTTCGACGGCTTGTGACGCATACATCACAATGACTTCGTCTGCCATCTCCGCCACAACCCCCATGTCATGAGTGATGAGCAATAACGCCATGCCGCGTTCTTGTTGCAACTTTCGGATGAGATCCAGCACCTGAGCTTGAACCGTCACATCAAGGGCTGTCGTCGGTTCGTCGGCGATGAGGATTTCCGGTTGACACATCAGCGCCATGGCGATCATCACTCTCTGCCGCATCCCACCCGATAGCTGATGAGGATAGTCGTTGAGGCGATCTTCAGGCGAGGGAATGCCGACATCTGTTAACGCTTGTCTCGCTAGCTCCAGTGCCTCATTACCGTAGATGGCAAGGTGTAGTTCAGCAACCTCTACCAGCTGTGCACCAATCGTATAGACAGGATTTAAAGCGCTGGTAGGGTCTTGGAAGATCATCGCCATGCGCATCCCACGAATGGCTCGCATCTGACTTTCAGATAAGGTAAGCAGATTCTGTTGTTGATACCACACTTCCCCTTCTGATGGAAGCGCGGGTGGTTGCGGTAGGATACGCATCAGCGACAGTGCTGTCAGGGATTTGCCACATCCGGATTCCCCTACTAGCGCTAGCGTCTTTCCGCGATAGAGATTAAAGGAAAGATCCTCTACAACCCTATAAATGGCCGTTCCGATCGCCAAGCGAGTCGTCAAGTTGCGCACTTCCAGGACAGGAGTCATTACTGTTTCCCTATCGTCTATTTTCCGCGACCATACACCATTAAAACTTTTTACCACAGAGAACAGAGAGCTGTATATGTTCATGGGGTAGTTTTTTCGTACCCGGGCCCATATGCATTAAGCTATGTATGCAGAAGACTTGAGACAACGATAGGAATGATATAACGATATGAATGATAAAAATTAACTACTAATATTTAAGAATTTATTACTACAGAGCGCACAGAGAATACAGAGGAAAGACAGGGAAATGAGAGATCTTTTTCGATTTTTACGAAGGTATTGTGTTTGTTTTTTTCATTTCCTTCTCTGTTTTCTCTGTGCACTCTGTGGTGAAAATATCGTTTAGCTTAATGCGTATGGGCACGGGCACGAAGGTGACATAGGTGAACATGTACCTGTGAAAAGCCCTGTTTTATACCCAAACAAATTGAAAAGTTGGTAGAATGGTTGGCCTACAAAGGAAGGACCATGCGTACCATCTTAAATCTGTTTGGCCGCTCGCCGTTTGCTCCCCTGAAGTCACATATGGATAAGGTGTCGACTTGTGTTCAGAGCCTAACTCAGCTGTTTAATGCTTTATTGGCTGGAGACTATGAGCAAGTCGAAAAGATCGCGGCATCGATCTCTGAGACAGAACATCTAGCTGACGTCACTAAGAACGATATCCGCAGCCACCTTCCCAAAAGCCTCTTCCTTCCCATCGAACGTGGACAGTTGTTAGAAGTGCTACGCATCCAAGATGACATCGCCGACCAAGCCGAAGATGTTGCGGTGTTGGCGACGTTGAAGAGGCTTGAGCTGCCCCAGCCACTCAAACAGCCGTTCCTTGACTTCCTTGCAAAGAATATCGAAACCTTTGAGGGAGCTCATCGCATCATAAAAGAGCTGCATGACCTGTTGGAGTCATCGTTTGGCGGAATTGAGGCGGAAAAAGTGCGCCACATGGTGGATGAGGTGGCTTACCGCGAACATCAAGTCGATGTCTTGCAGCGGCAATTGTTAAAGCTACTCTTCTCGCAAGAAAGTGCGCTGTCGTACGGTTCCTTTCACCTATGGCTAAAGATTTTCGAAGCGATTGCTGACATCTCTAACCTCTCTGAAAAGCTGGCGTATCGCATGCGCCTTACCTTAGAGCTAAAATAAACTATGATTTTTGATACGGTACTCATCGCTCTAGTCCTCATCGCCGGTCTCTACATGGCTTGGAACATCGGTGCTAACGATGTCGCCAATGCCATTGGCACCTCTGTCGGTTCTGGCGCGCTGACGCTAAGCCGCGCTGTCATGATTGCTGCATGCTTCGAGTTTTGCGGCGCCTTCTTCTTTGGTTCGCATGTCTCTGAGACGGTACAAACAGGCATCATTAACCCATTAGACTATGCCGAAAATCCCTATATCCTTGTCTATGGGATGTTGTCAGCCCTTGTTGCCTCTGGAGTCTGGCTGCAGATTGCCTCCTACTACGGCTGGCCGGTATCCACAACACATTCCATCGTCGGTGCTATCGTTGGCTTCGGCATCGTCAGCAAGGGGATAGATGTCGTCCAGTGGGAAAACGTCACCTACATCGTCAGCAGCTGGATTATCAGCCCTCTAGCTGGTGGCCTTTTGTCCTATACTATCTTTACCTTCTTACGCCGACGCGTCTTCTATCATCGACATCCCTTAGAAGCGACTAAGAAGCTGATGCCCTATTTAGTGCTCTGCTCTGTCACCATGCTGTCCATGCTCGTGGTCTTCAATGGAGTCTCTCAGCTCTCTTTCGTCACGGCTACCACGCTAAGCCTGAGCATCGGGGGCATCGCCTTCTTCGTGGCCTCTCTTTGGATGAATAGAGTAAGGGCTGTTTTCCCCAACGCTAAAAAAGTGTTGCCTTATGGACCAGAAGTGGCATTAGAGCTAGATAAAGCGAAAAAGCATCTTTCTTGCGTCCAAGATACCACTACAGGCGAATTTCATTACTACGTTTCGCTGCTGATCGAGGAAGTCGACGCTATGTCCCTTTCGCTCAAACAAGAAGCGGAAGGTGAAACAGATAATTCAGAATACACGGCTATCGAGAAGATTTTTGCCTATCTACAGATTGTCAGCGCTGCCTTTCTAGCTTTTGCTCATGGCGCCAACGATGTCGCTAATGCTATTGGCCCCGTTGCAGCAGCATTAGCCATTCTTAGGGAAGGCAACGTCAGCATTGGAGGCGACATTCCAACGTGGTTGCTGGGCTTGGGGGGCATAGGTATCGTGATTGGTTTGGCCACATGGGGTTGGCGCGTCATCGAAACGGTAGGCAAAAAAATCACAGAGCTTACGCCAACACGCGGTTTCTGCGCCGAGTTGGCAACAGCAACAACCGTCGTCGTAGCCTCCAAGCTAGGTATGCCCATTTCGACCACTCACACACTCGTGGGTGCTGTCATGGGTATTGCCTTCGCTAGAGGCATCGGCGCCCTCAATTTAGCGATGACACGAGATATTGTCTTGTCATGGATCGTTACGGTTCCTGCTGGCGCTATCATCGCCGCAGGTTCCTTTGCCGTCATGAATGGTTTATTTGGGTAGAATAACCATTCACCCCTTGTGTAACCGAGGGTCGATGGCATCGCGGAGGGCATCCCCCACAAGTGCAATAGCCACAAGGAGTGCCGTTAAAAGGATAGCTGGCGGCCATAAGAGGTAGCTTTCTCCAGGAAAAGCGCGTCGTCCTTCATCCATGAGCACACCCCAAGAGCAGGAATTTTCTTCTCCTAGCCCTAGAAATGACAAGCCTGCTTCGGTGCTGATGGCGCCCATAACAGCGAAGGGTAGCAAGGTCAACACGGGTGGGATAGCATTCGGTAGGATATGCTTAAAGATGATGTAGCCATCGTCAAAACCTTGTGCACGGCATGCCTCTACATAGGGTAAGTTGCGTTGCTTGAAGAACTCGCCTCTGATGTAACGGCTAAACCCTGTCCAGCCAAAGATACCGATGATAGCGATGACGAGGAAGATGGATTTGCTTTGCAGCATTGAGACGACTAGCAGCAACATGAAGAAGGTTGGCATCGCCTCCCATATCTCCATCAAGCGGCAAGCGACAATGTCAACAGTACCAGCGTAATAGCCGGCCATGCAACCGAAAGGCACTCCGATGAGTAGTGCCAAAGCGACAGCACTAATGCCGACGACGATAGAGATACGGACGCCGAAGACTAGAGCAGCAGCGAGGTCCTTACGGTCGGGACGCGTCAGCTCCCACCAGGGAACCACAGCATTTAGAGCTTGGTCTCCACCGGCATCATCCTCCCAATGAAAAGGACGGAACAGAGGCATGACAAGAAACGAGAGTTCTTTCTCTTGCTGATCAAGCCACTGGCGCCTCTGTTGCAGAAGTTTCAGCTCTCCTTGTACCACTTCATAATGAGATACGATGCGATGAGCGTTGAGAAGGGCATTGCGATCGACTGGCACCTCGTTGCGGCTCAAACGTGCCTTAGCCTCTTGATAGTCTTGCCGAGATGATTCCAATGCCTTCGTCAAAGCCTCTATCTGGACAGACTCGCGATCTTGTTGTTGTTGCCACAACGTTGGGAGTGCCTTGTTTTCTAACACATGCGCTTGATCAGCATAACGCCTGATCACCTCGGTATGCTGACGTCCGAGATAATCGCTTAGCACTTCGTTTAGCTTAGCGTAGGGCGTCATGTAGTCGAGTTCAAACTGCCAGGTTGGAATGACTGACTTAGGCAGCATGAGTGGACTTTCTCCACTAGAAGTTTTGGTTGGTTGGAGGCGCTTAAGCCGCTCAACAGTAAGCTGTGGGTTAGCTGCAGGATCGAAGGGTTGGCGAAAGGCAACAAAAAAGAATAAGAGCACTTGTGCTGTTACAATAGCTGTTGCGACAAATTTTCTAGGTTGCGGTTTTAGCCATAGTGCCAGAACAAACAACGGTGCTGTGAACATCAGCAAGTTGAAGAAGAGATCCAAGCGTGACGTAAAAAATCCCCTATAGAATAGATAACGAAAGAGAGGAAAGTACCAAACGCCATCATAGTGCACTATCAATGGCTTGCTAGATGCAATCAGAGGTGCATAGATGCCGACAAGAAGAAATAGGATAAGGATGACAAAGGCGGTCATCCCTAGCCAATGCCGACTAAACTGCCTTGTCATGGCCTTCCAGAACGTATCATGTCGTTCATCTTCCATCATGGCGGCTATTCCAATGTTACGCGTGGATCTAGAAGCGTATAAGCAATATCGGCTAGCAGGTAGCCCACCAGAGCTAAGAAGGACCCTGCAAGAGCTGAGAACATGATCACGTTGTAGTCCCAGTTGAGCACAGCATCGTAGAAAAATTTGCCGAACCCATTGATTTCAAAAAGTGTTTCTACAATCAAAGAGCCTCCTAAAATAACACCAAGAGACCCTGCGATACTCGTCACCATCGTAATGCTAGCATTGCGCCCGACATGCTTATGAAGGATACCCCAAGGAGAGACTCCTTTGGCCCTCGCTGTGCGGACATAATCTTGACGCATCACTTCTAGCACTGCTGTGCGCGACAGGCGCGACTGGGCAGCGAGGCCACCGTACAAGATAGCCAAAACGGGTAAGAAAATATGGCGTAGCACATCCCAAAGCCGTTGCCAAGAGGTCATCTCACTGTAGAGACTCTCCTTACTGGTGAAACCGCTGTATGGAATAGGGATGTTGGTAAAGGGAAAATGACCATCAAGACCTACTTTTTCAATTAGGAAGGGCGCGACGACGAAGATGGGAATGGCATATAAAATCAAAAAGAGAACATTGAGGATGACATCAGGCCAACGCCCCTGCTGACTAGCCATTAAGAAGCCAAAACCGATGCATAGGAAGAAAGTGATCACCATGGGCAAAATGGCGAGGGTCAGAGAGTATTTAAACCGCTTAGTCACTTCTGAGATCACGGTTTTGTTGTCGTCGTTGCGCAGAGTGCCAAAGTCGAGTGTCAATACGCGACTCATATAACGGCAAAAGCGCGTATCGACAAACAGCATCCGCCACTTTTGTGCTGTCGTCGGCTCAAACTGCCTGCTCTCTTTATTCGCTTGATACCATTTGCGCATCGAGCTAATTTTAGAGAACATCTGTTCTTGGCTGTCGTCTGGAGATATGACCCAACCACGTAAGAAGCTGTTGTCCGTCGCAATGGCTTCATTTTGCTGTCTTTGTTCTGGCGTGATATTAGGTCCGACATAGGCCTGTCTAGAACCTCCACGTGCGAAGAAACGCGAAGCCATACGCCTCACGTGATCATCCTCTTGGTTATTCTGCATGATCTGTAACAATAGCGGCATAACAAAACGCGCTTTATCGCCAAGCTCCACACGCACCTTGTCGTAATCCTTGACGTTCATCTCTTCCGTCGATGATGCGCTTTCCCGATGGTAAGTTACGGTCCACAGCTCGCTCTGCACCTCTTTCAATGATGTCCATGACCATGTGTTGAAAAGAACAGGGAGCGTTAGGCCAAAGTGCTCGCGCATTTGCAGGTAACGTTCATCAGATCCGAAAGCTACGGAGCGGTCTTGACGGCGGCTCGCTTGTCCTTGATCCGATATCTCTGTAATAGTGTAGGGATCACCTGGAGCAAGATTGATGATGACAAAGTTCACCAAGATAATGCCAAAGAGGGTAAGCGGCAATAATAACAAGCGACGAATGATGTAGCTGGTCATGGTCAACCTGCTTAGTGCTTTTTCAACCAAAAGATATTAGGCTGCGGCTGCGCCACATCGGCCCCAGGAATGAGATCTTGCCTCTCTGAGGGAATAAACACGTTTTGGAGGTAATCACGATATAGCAATGCCACCTTAGGAACGTAAAGGAAGGTGTAGGGCTGCTGCTCGTGGATGATAGCATCAAAACGATGGTAAAGGGCTATACGCTTATTAGGATCATATTCGTACTGTAAGGCATCGATAATTTTATCGACTTCTGCGTTGGCGAAGCCGATGGCATTGGAAGAACCTTTTTCACGCGCTAGGGTGGAGTACCATAGCTGCTTTGGCTCTTCCGGAGGCGATCCCTGTGACCATGCTAGATAGATAGCATCGAAGTTCTTATCATCAAAGGTACTACTAAGATCAGCAATATCGACACCATTGAGATCACAATCGATATCGACCTCCTTCAACGCCTGTCTGATATACTCACCGATAGCTTTGGCGGTTGGGCTTTTGACATAGTAGGTGAGGGTAAAATGGAATGGAACTAGCTTACCATTGATATTCTTATCGATAATGCCATCGCCATCGCTATCAAACCATCCTTCTTCGGCAAGAAGACGCTTGGCGGCACGCGGATCATAGGGCCATGGAGCAATGGATGCATCATAATCCTTCGAGTTTCGATCAAAAGGACCTGTCACCTCTACACCCATGCCATTGAGATATTGGTCGATGATGCGTTGACGATCGATCGCCATCGTTAATGCTTGCCGCACCTTAGCACTTTTGAAGAACACCCTATTTTCATTCCAACCAAGATAGGAAAAGGTACGATCGACATAGTCAAGACGGTGAACAGCCATGCCAGGACGCTGTGCCTGGCTCTTGTAAAGAGGAGAGCGAAGAAACTGCTCAAACTCCGCTAGTTCATCAGGCCTCAACTCGTAGGTATCGAGTCGACCTGCTTTAAAGTCTTGCCAGATAGCTTCTGGGGCCTCTTTGAAATCAACTTCCATCCCTTGGACCAGTACCGCCAATGGCAGGTAATAATCTGGATTGCGCTGAAAGGTGATCTGTCGCTCCGTCATCCCTGTAAAGATCCACGGACCGCAGCTAGGAATCACGTTGCGCGCCCAATGCTGGTTGAAATTTTGCGCCCAAACAGAGTTAGAGCGGTAAGTGTTGGGATCGCTGTCATTGCTGACGATCTTAGTGCCATCAGCGAAGTACTTATAGAGAAAGCTAGCTAAAGGCGTCAGGTTGCCCGTCCATGATTTGGCGATGTATTTGATCTTACCATCGGTTCCGTCAACCTTATCCGTTTTCCAACGCACTACAAAGGTGAGCTTGTCTACCACACGGAATTCTTCGATGTCCTGTAGGTAGGGTCTCAGTGATACCGCACCAGGTTGCTGTACCCAAGGGTTCATCACAGCGTCAAAGTAGAATTTAAAGTCTTCGGCTGTCACTTGATGTTTTTGCTGAAAGTGAGAAGCCAATTTGATGCTTTGAGGAAAGAGATCTGGGCTGAGAGGCTGCCAGTACACGCCATCACGCAGATGCACCCAGTATTCTAGGCGACCCTGAGAGTCTTTACGTTCTTCCATCTTAAGAGCCATATCAGGCGCCATCGTTTCAAACTTGCCAAAGTGTTGCGTTGCGACAGCAACACTACACTGCCCGACCCATCCGGCTACATGGCTCCAGTTGCTAAAAGGATGTAGGTTGTCAGGTACGCCAACGGTCGCCACACGACGGGTGCCTTGGGGTTTGAAGTCCTGCCCCAGCATCTTGGGCAACGTCACTTCGTAGAAGGGATCAGACGTTAACAGGTTGGGATAGGCAGGATTAAGGTGAGGTCTATCACCATTCTCATCTTCCTGTTCTTCTCTTGAATCTACTGGTAGCTTAGCGTTAAATTTAGGCCTTGCACCTGGGTCTGAACCCAATATCGACTCCAGCAGACGCATATCTTGCCGTTGCTGTTTGTTAAGGAGCTCCAAGATATCCAAGTGCATTTTGTCGACATCGGTGCGGACAGTAACCAGATCGTTGCGCACATCCGTGAGACGATTTCCCAAGTCCTTGATATCTTCTTCAATCATCGCCGATGACCAATATAGCATCGCCATAAAGGCAAATAGACCAAAAGCTAAGATGTAACGGAGGATGTAAAGTCCAATGGGTTCTTTATTCATGCGTCGCCTCGCTACCTAATGAGTCACAACTAAAGATCAGCGATTCAGGGGAACTGCTGATTAAAGATTTGAATCTAAAGGAAAAGGACAGTTTAGTAAAGGGCGATGTGAAAGGCGGGGTCAGACGCTGGATTGAGGATCAAGTGAGGGATAAAATCGAGCTCTGCCATTCCCCGAAAGACAGCGATGGCGCCGACGAAAAGGCCTGCGACGCCAAGAAAGGTATTGTAATGGTGTCGCAATCCGCCTAGCCACTGCGTCGTATGCATCGCTAGAATGAGGGACGGCGAAGTGAGTAACGCAAAAGCCGCGCCATTGAGACTGTCTCTTATACACATCTCCGAGCCCACGAGACGTAGAGGAATCT
>CAMFKD010000044.1 GCA_945957095.1 uncultured Chlamydiae bacterium | reverse complement strand
CAATGACGTTTGCATCACAACGGTTCATGTTTCTACAATTGATGTAGACAGTCGTGAAAGATTGCGATCTTTTCTCAGGTTGATTGGAAGGGGCCAAGTATTAGTTGTCGCTAACTTTGACCAATCATTGTTAGTTCCTGCAAATGGTCCGGCAGGACATTTTTCACCCATTGGAGATTATGATTCTGCATCTGGCAATGTGTGGTTGTTAGATACGGATAGAGAGTTAGCAGGTCCCTATTGGGTGAGTGAGGAAAAGTTGATCCAGAGCATGCACACAATCGACCAAGATGCTCAGCCACCCCAGTTTCGCGGTTACTTGGTGATAAATAAGCATATTGACCGAAAAGATGAATAGAGTCTAAAAAACAACATATGATACTACTCCCTAGAGAGGGAATCTTGCACTAACCGGAGGCATATGTTTACGTTTTTCAGCAAACACCATCTTTCAGCAATACTAGCGGTTTTATTACTCAACGTAATCAGCCATTCTTTAGAGGCAGGAGAATGTTGCTATCCCTCTACATGTACTAGATGTTATGTCGGAGCATTTGGTGGGGGGCTCTATTCTAACTCGACTCATATGACTCAAACAGGAACAGTATTTTTTCTTGAGGCTGCTGGTGGTCCTTTGGCTGTAAACGCCCGAGGGCACGCACACCGAAGTTCGTCAGGATTCGGTGGTGTACAACTAGGGTGCGCATGGTCACAGCCTTCTTGTTGTGTGGAATGCTCAGGCTGGAACGTAACGCCTGGAGCGGAGGTGGAAGGCTATTGGTTTTGCGATAAAAAAAGAGGCAATCTGAACAATCCTGCAGAGAGACAACTAGAAGGTGACTTTTCGAACTCCTTTCCTATGAATGTAGGGGTGTATCTCTTCAACGGAATGTTTACACTGAATAATTGTTGTTTGGGAAACTATTCGCCTTATGGAGGAGTTGGGATTGGTGCAGCGAGGTTGTCCATTCGAAATGCAAAATCGACACAACTCTCTCCATTCGAAGCAGGAATTAACCACTTCAATTCCGGCACAAGTGACTCAACCTGGGCATTTGTAGCTCAAATAAAAGCCGGGCTTCGTTATCAAGTTTGTGAACGATTTCATCTTTTTGCGGAATACCGTTTCTTGTATATCGATTCGAGCAAATACATATTTGGAGCCACTAATTACCCTACTCATGCACCCACCTCTACTTGGAATGTCAATATTAAAGACATCTACTACAACGCGTTTTCTGTGGGCCTTCAGTTTGATTTGTATTGAGCGGTAATACCCAAACAAACTGAAAAGTATCTGTTCACAGGATAGTTTTTTTTCGAGTCCGAGCCCATGTGCGTGCCCGTGCTCGATTTATGGACGTCGGGCACGGGCTCATTCACGATGGGGACAAAGGGGACGTCTACGATGTCCATTACCTCATTAGGTCCATTACGTCTATTACGTCTATGCTTGTCCATCGTCCATTTATTTTACGCTCAAGCTCCTTCAGAAAAGAGTACAAAAAAAAATGGGTAATCACTATGAAAAAGGCTTGTGTTGAAGAAATTTACTGAAAGTGAAGGCGATAAGGAGATCTTATGGTCTATGTGAAAGCCGCTATAGTGACCATACTCGTGCTAATAGGTGTGTTGGTGGGCTATATGTTTGTGGCCTTTGACGCCAATCATGAATTACATCTGGCTGGTGAAGCTTTTCTCAAAGGGCAATATGAGCAGGCTCAACATGATCTCAGTAAGCTAGAAGGACGGTATAATGCTGAACAGATCGACCTTTACCAAGCATATGTCGCCAGGGCGCTTAACAATCTCGAACGGTCACAAAAACTGTTAACTTCTGCAGCAGTAGCTGCGGAGAAGCATCGACAGCCCGAACTGTTTTTAGAGATACGCCTCAACCAAGCTTTGAATGCCTATCTGATGCATGACAATGAAGCGCTAAAGAATGCTGTGACAAACGCCGCCCGAGAGTACCCGAACCAACCTTGGGTGATCTTCTTTCAGGGGCTTCTCAACTACCAGATGGGCAACTACAGCAAGGCAGCAGAGCTGTGGTCCATTGCCAATGAAAGAGTGCCTCTTTCTTCTTGGATGAAGAAAACATTTGATGTCACGTTCACTAAGCAGTGGATGATTTTAAGTTTAGCCAGGTGTCAGCTGGAAGAGGGCAAGTATTTGATGGCGCGACAGACCTTGGAGGAACAGGGGGAGCATGTCGCTAATCAAGACCTCGATGCTGTCAATTTCCTCATCGGTCTCACCTATGTTAAAGAGGCTATTGCCAAGCCAGTTAACACTTCTATTCCTTACTGGAAGCTGGCTTATTCTTACTTCAGTCGCGTGCCGATGATGAGTGAGCGCTACGCTGAGGATCGCCAGAAGCTCATCGCCGCTGTCGAAAAGGTTGTAAGGAATTTGGTGGCAACCGGCAGCTATCAGGACCTTCCATTCTATGTCTCGATGCTACAGGCTTGGGGTGCTGACAAAGTGGTTGATGATATGAATAGAACCATTATCGCTAACCTCAATCAAGCCATCACGGATAACAATTGGCACCGTGTGGAAGAATTAGCAGCGCTCTTGAATCGTGTATTACCTGCTGGAGAAATGAGGGATGGTTTGCAGAAGCACTTCTTAAACTTAGCAACTTCTTCATTGGACAAATCGCTGATTGACCAAGTGATACAGTATTGGTCGATCGCTCATTTGCTGAGCCCACAACCTGAGAAGGAATCGGAAGCGTTTGCGGCTTTATTAGCGGCAAAAATTTTGAAGTTAATTCCAGATGACGATGATAAGTTATCGATCTCTATCCCTTACATTAACTTGTGGACCGCAACAGCTAAGAATAACCAAGCTCGCTTTGCCTTTGCACAACAGCTTTTGGGGGCAACAGAACAGGCATGGCTATCATCTGATAGCGTCAAAAAGGCCGAATTGATTCTGAAGATAGCTTCAGCAATTCCACAAAAAGATGAATTGCCGGCTTTTGACAAAGCGCGTGCTGAAACGGTAGCTCAAGTGTACGAAGAGGTGACTAAGCGCGATGATGGCGACAAGCTGCCTTCTATCTTCGATGTTGTCAACCAGTATCACATCGACGGCATCGACATTAACAACCCTGCTGAGCTTAAGCGTAATTTAGCTGCTGCTCAGCAATCGTTGCGTCAACAGCGCTATCATGAAGCGTTATCGAGAGCTGAGTGGGTTTTGAGGCTGGAACCTGACAACCAAGGAGCAGCCTTAGTGGCTGGTCTAGCGGTTTATCAACAGGCACACTATGCCAAAGCGGTTGACTATCTCTCAAAAGTCGGTTCTCTCCCTCCAGACGCCCGAGAAGCATTAGCTGTCTCTGAAGTACTGACGGGCCATGAAGGAACAGGCATGGAAGTTCTGCAGCAGTTAAAACGTCAGAAAGGGCTTTCCAATGATACCCTATTAAGACTAGCTTTGGGATTTTTAGTTGAAGGTCAAGCGCAAGAAGCTCTTTCTTGGTTGGATAACATCGATCAAAGTTCACCTGAGGTAACCATTGCCCGAGCCTACGCTTTTTATCTCTTGAAGCAATACGACAAGGTAGCTCCTTTGTTAGCTAAGATTAATGCTCCTTATAGTGCTCTAGACAGTGTACGAGGGCTTGCTATTCAGAGTGACCTTGAAGCTGGTAATACAGATTCCGCTGAGAAAGCACTGATCAAGCTGCTCAATCTACCGCCGCAGGCTGCTTTGCCAGGCATGTCTGCACCATTCCAGAACTTTGAACTTCAGAAACTATCAGAGTTTGGACGCTACTATCTTGCAGGCTTATTCTTCTTGAAAGCCAACAAAAAAGACATTGCCGTGAAGTATTTCCGACTGATCAAAGATCCTACTCCTGCCATAGCGATCGTAATCGGACGTACCTTCCTCGCTCAGAAAATGGATGAAGACGCCATACAACTCTTATCTCAAGCTGTTAATCAGGATAGTGATCAACAAGCGCGTGTTGAAGCTATTCCACTGTTGGCACAAGCTTTAGAAGGCAAGCAGGAATACATCGAAGCTTATGAGTGGTATCTGAAGTACTACAATAGCGACCCCAAAACAACGCGTTACCGCGGCGAATATGCTCGTTTGTTAGAGCGTCTACGCCGTTTTGACTTGGCCTTAGAACAATACGCCTTCTTGGGTGATCCTAAGATGCTCAGTCCTCAAGATGCCGTCGGCTATGCCAATGCTCTCTATCATCTGGGACGTTGGGAAGAAGTGTCATCATTAGGTGAACATCTGCTTCAGATGGAACCTCCAGCACCACTTGTCAATCAGCTGCAGATGGCTCGGCTCCTCGTTAATGTAGAAAACTATAAGGCTACCTGGCCATTACTGCGTGCGTTACCCTCTGTCGAGAAGATGAACAACGAAGAAATCACGCAGGTTCTTCAGTTTCTTATGGACATCGGGGCGTATGGACAAGCGACCTCTATCGCTTCGCAAAAGCAGCAACAGCTTGAAGAGAGTGTTGATGGATTATTAGTTCTCGCTAAACTCAACGAACAGCTATCTCGCTACACCGACGCCTTAACCTATGCCCGTTTGGCACATGCTTTAGCGCCCAACGATCTCAACGTCTATCAGGCGATCAGCCGCTACGCCCGTGACACCAATCTTCTCGAGACATTGACGTCGGAGCTTGAGAAGAGGGCAGATCGCAATCCTGATAACCTCACCTTGCGTCTAGCCTTTGCTAGCGAGCTCGCTGACTTGGGCAATTGGGTTAGCCTCACAGATGAGAAAGCCGCTAATCGCTACCTCAGCGATTATCAAAAAGCCTATTTTCTTCTTCAAAAGGCTGTAGCAACCAGGGGTGATATCCCTGAGGTGCGTATGGTGATGGGGCAACTACTCGCCCTCCTCAACAATACTAAGGAATCGATCGCCGCCTACCGTGCTGCCCTGCAGCTCGACCCTTCTTATACTGAAGCATACATTGGGTTGGCTAGTGCCTATCGCGCTGTTCGTGACGACAAGGCGGCTATTAGAGCATTATACCAAGCCACACAGTTCGCTCCAGATCGCGCTGATGCTTGGCTACGGCTTGCGGAACTCTATAGCGAGAGAGGCGATTTTTTCGAAGCATCGCAGTTTTATCAAAATGCTCTCAAACATAACCCCAACAATATCCGTATCTACTTAGCCTTGGGGAATGTCCTTCTGCAATTACGCAACCCTGAAGATGCAAAAGTACTAATGGAAAAGGCTGCTGAGCTAGCACCTAAGAATGTTGCTGTGCTCCAACTGTTGCTACGAGTTCTCACAGACCCTCTTCTTCAAGCATCTAGCGACCACCCTGATGCGCTGGCTAAGGAACTGCAGCTAGTTTATAGCCAATTGCACGCTGTTGATGCGGCTGCGGCAGAGAAGATCCGTACTCAAGTCACCCAAAGACAGCATGGAGATCAGTTGCCTCTAGATGTTGACGATGGAGGCATCTTCCCAAGACAGTAGTTTCTTTCTTTTTATGCCTCAGTATGATATAAGTATTATATGGCATTAATCGTTATTCTTTACAGCCTATTTGCTAGTGTCTTTACCATTGCCAAAATTGGCTTGGATTATACGCAGCCTTTCTTCTTCGTAGGAACGCGCATGCTGGTCGCTGGGTTGTTGATGATCGGGTACATGGCGATGACGGCACCAGGTTCGTTGCACGTGCTCCGCAAGCATTGGTGGCGGCTTCTGGCTCTAGCTTTCTTTAACATCTACTTGACCAATGCAATGGAATTTTGGGGGCTTAAGTACCTCACCTCGTTTAAGACTTGCTTTATCTACAGCCTCTCTCCTTTTATGGCAGCACTGTTCTCTTATCTCGTTCTTGATGAACGTATGACAGCGCGCAAATGGATAGGGGTGGCAATCGGCGTTACTGGCTTTGCCCCCATCCTAATGCACATGAGCGACGCTGAGACTTCCATGGTTTATGTCGGGTTTCTTAGCCTGCCAGAAATTGCCGTTATGATCGCCGCAGCTGCCAGCTCTTACGGCTGGATTTTAATGCGGCAACTCGTGAAAGAAGATGGCTACCATCCCCTCGTAGCAAATGGTTATAGCATGTTGATCGGCGGCGCCTTTAGCCTTGTTCACTCTGGGCTTGTCGAGACATGGAATCCCGTACCGATCTCCAGTTATGTGCCTTTCTTTGAATGCACCTTGTTATTGGTGATCATCTCTAACATTTTGGCCTACAATCTGTACGGCTTCTTGCTTAAGCGTTTTACCGCCACTTTCCTCTCCTTCTCAGGGTTTATGACACCGCTGATTACGGCTTTCTTTGGCTGGACAGTGCTCGGCGAGGTCATTACGGCGGGTTTCTTCGTATCCGCAGTCATTGTCTTTGTGGGTCTTCTCGTCTTCTATCAAGAGGAACTACGCTCTGGAGTCCGCCTTGCCAAAACAAAGTCAGTACTCGCCGATCCCGACGCCAGCTAGCCGGCTTTTGAGTCACTTCCATCAGATTAATTGAATACAAGGGAACATCTGCCAACTAGACCGTTGGCAGATAAACGTTTCATCCCTTGTCTCTACTTTTTGAGAAGTTACCTCCAAAGTCTCATGGTGAGATTTTAGTTTATTTCTTGTAAGAAATGTTGTTATATAATATAAAAAAAGCCTTTTGTTTAGGTTAAGGTTCTGATGAGTTTGTCGCAGTCTCAAGGGGAAGCATTTATTCATTTCGACAGAGATTATTTTAACAGTCATTTGCAAAAGGCTGTTGATGGTCTCCTCCCTCCCTTTCAAAAGATTATCAAAGGGTATGTCCTCTTCAATTTATTTTTCTTCTTATTGGCAACGACTGAGATTGTGTTATTTATCTATGGCATCACCTGGTTTGCACAGTCTTCCGCTTTGGCAGTATGTCTAGCGGTCATTTTCCTCACCCTGTTCTCCTATTTTATTCTTCGAGCTTACCTACAGACTAAGAAACCATTGCAATGCCTCAGACTGCGCGATCGCTTTATTGCGGCTTCTAAAAGTCTAATTGGTTACCAAGAAGGAATTCCAGAGCACCACTTAGCGTTAGCTAATGCATGCAGTCGTGGGGCTGCGGCACTACAAGGAATAGAGTATGGTTGTTACGCCATCCCTAGTTGGCTATCTCTATTGGCACAGCCACTAGAACGCTTTAGTTATTGGTGGCATTGGGAAGATGTCCTGCGTATGCGTGAGCTTCTTCTGCTGTATGGCGTTGACGAGCACTTGCAGTTAGTGAAATGCGAGCCTACCAACCTCGAAGTGCATACGGCATTGGCTAATGTCTACGTGACACTTTCCAGTCTCTACGTCGACCATAGCGCTGGTGAAAGCGGTGAGGTCGTTGGACAAAGTCTTGATAGACAGCTAGCTGAAGAATTTAAGCGCAAGTTTCGCGGTGCTGCTGAGAGGGCAATGGAAGAATTTAAAATTCTCAACGACTATGCCCCTGATGATCCTTGGATCCACTCACAACTTGCCTTTAGCTACAGAGATCTGCAGATGCCACTAGAGGAGATCCGTGAGTACGAGACGGTTCTTCGTCTGCGGCCCGACGATAAGGAAACTCTCTATCGCCTTGGAACTCTCTATTTCGAGCAAGGACATAACGCCAAAGGTTTGCGCGTTTACGAAGAACTCAAGCTCTCAAACTTTCAACGAGCAGAAAGCCTCATCCGTCATTATGGCGCTTACGGTCAGTGATAAAAACTGTTTGATTTTTTTCACTGGCCGCGACATTGTGTGCCTAAACACAATAGATATTTGAACGCATGCGCCAAGCAAATAAGGGATGAGTGACATATGAGCAAGGCAGATTCGATTCACATGCAGGATAAAAAGAACGTGCCAAGCTGGCTTAAAGTGGTGATATCACTAGCAGCTTTGGCAGCAGTCGCTGTATGCCTAGCTATCTACTTCACACAAGATCTAGTGAAGACGGCAGAAGGACAGCTGACAGCTATCCGATCACGCGATTTTTCTAGAGCGTACTACGAGTATACAGCCAAAGATTTTAAGGCTGCTACTTCTCTCGAAGCCTTTACGGAATTTGTCAAAACCCATCCAGCTCTTCTTAACAATGCCTCTGCTAACTTTAATGAAAGAACTATTGAGAATAGTGTTGGGACGCTGCATGGCACTTTGGTTTCTAAAGACAATGGAGTGACTCCCATTGAGTACAAATTTGTTAAAGAAGGTGATGCGTGGAAGGTTCTGAGCATGCGTCTCATCCCCACAGGTGCTATGTCGACAGGTATTGACGGCCCACGCATCAGCGAACTCGTACAACCGGTGGAAGCTCAGCTATCTGCATTTCGCTCTAACGACGTTGCTAAAGCCTATTTTGGTTATGTTTCCAAAGACTTCCAAGAGACAACTCCATTGAAGTCCTTCCGAGAGTTTGTACAGAACTATCCCATCTTGACGAAGCATGAATCTGCTACCTTTAGCGATGGGAGTATTGAAGGTAAGCAAGGCACAATAGAAGCCATATTACATGGCGATGGCATCTCGTCGACAGTAGAGTATAAACTCGTTAAAAATGATGGCAAGTGGAAGATCTGGAGCATGCGCTTGAATTTGCCTACAGAAGCCAACTCGCGCACGGCTTCGGCTTCAGAGGTAGATGAGATCACGGCTCCTGTGGAGGCTTTATTAGCCTACTTGCGTGCTGGTGACTATACTAGGGCTTATTATGAGGACGCTTCCAGAGAATTTCAGTCAGCAACATCACTGGATTCCTTCCGAGATTTCATCAAAGCCTATCCCGCTTTGACGCAACATAAGTCAGTTGCTTTTGAGAATCCATCGGTACAAAAAGACTCGGCAACAATTGTGGCGTTATTGACCTCTCCTAGTGGCACCACACCTGTGGAATATCAGTTGATCCGACATAGTGGTAATGGCAATCAGTGGAAGGTGTGGAGCTTACAGGTGTTGTCAAAGGGTTCAGGAACAGCGAATGCGCCTGCCTTTAACACAGCAGACCTAATCAATGTGATTGAGGCACAGTTGACAGCATTGAGAAGCCATGATGTTTCTAAAGCCTACTATGCTTACACATCGCGAGACTTCCAGAAGTCGACTTCGCCGTCAGCGTTTGAACGTTTTGTACAAACACACCCCGTTTTAAGTGATAACAAGGTTGCGAACTTTAGTAATTTGGCATTCAAAAACGAAGTAGGTACCTTCCAAGGTTCCCTAACAGCTGTTAATAACCAGACCATTCCTGTTGAGTATGATCTGGTTTATGAAGATGGCAAATGGCGCATTCTAAGCCTTCAGCTCTTGCCGGAAGGGGGGGCTCCTCAGTCTTCCTCTAGAGGTAGAGACAATAACGTTGCTGTAAATAATGATGAATCTTCTCCAAAATCGAAGACCTATGCCCGGTCGGCAGCTTCTGCAATTGATCTCTCGAGATTGGTCATAGGCATTGACCTCGATAAAGACGGCCATATCAGAGCGGCAAGTCGTCGATTCAATCCGGGCTCGGGTGATTTGCATGTCGACCTCTATGTGCGCAATGGGCAACCTACCGATACCGTTGAGCTGATCATGGAACACCTTGATACTAAGACACGAGTGCCTCCAGTAGAGACACGTGTGGAAGATTCTGGAGACTCCATTCTCTCATTTATCTTCACGCCACCGGCTCAGGGATGGCCTAGAGGACACTACCGTATCATTGCCAGAGGTAATAATGGCCGTGAGAAAGTAGAAGAGTTCCGCGTTGACTAAAGAGGCGTAGGATCGTTTTTTTGTAACCGTTCTCGGGCTCGGATTTTCACCCCGTGAACGGTTACCCTCTCTTCTCCCTTTACACGATTATCCGAGTGGGATAAAAAAGAAGGTTAACCTAGGAGATAGGTGCCTTGTATTATCGTTGTGCGTTATACCTAGCATTCCTTGCGATGACGGCGTCTGTATTCGGGCAAGATAACAAGCTGCAGATTCCTAACAAGATGCCGGCGGAGACACGTTCTCGCGAACAGAGCCTGCCCTCTCCCAAAGCGACTGTAACGCAGGAGGAGATTGAGGAAGGGCATGTCATGGTGCAGGTGATCACGCTTTTTCTGAAATCTGTCAAGCAAGGAGCGACGACTCAAGCTTACTATGCCTATACGTCGGAAGCATTTCGCAAAGAAACCAGCTATAAAGATTTCAAAATATTTGTAGATCGTTTTGTGACGTTGTCGCGTAACATTGGGTTTGAGTTGTTAGACATCAATCACTTCGAAGATAAGGCTGCCGTTACAGCTGATATCATCTCTTTGGATCACCAAGAAAACACAATTGTATTTGATATGATTTATGAGGCTGGGCGTTGGCGTATTTTTGGCATCCAGATCTACGCCAAACAGGTGAATACGGAATAGGGAAGGTTATGCGCACACAAAAATTATTAGTATTATGTTTAGGGATATTCATTGTGAGTAGTCCTTTAGTGGCAGCACCCCCTAGTGGCGACGAAGGCCTATATGTGAGGCGTATCGTAGAACTATGGAAGGATGGCGACTACGACCTTGCTAAGCGGCAGATGCGGCAGTTTTTAGAACAGTATCCCAAGAGTCCCTTCCGAGATCGTTTGATGTTGATTGCTGGGGATCAAGAATACCGTGAAGAAAATTATGTGGAAGCGTTGAGTTTCTATGAACAGATTGAGGGGCCTCAACTCAGAGAGCAGCTATTCGACCGTTATGTCGACAGTCTGTATCGGGCTAAGGAATACGAACGCCTATTGGAAGCATTGCAAGGGCATTTGCCTCCGCAGCAACAAAATGAGTTAACACCTCTAGAAGCGGTACATCTCTACCAGTATGCTGAAGCATTAGCACATGTCCAGAAGCACAAAGAGGCGATTGCTATCTATGAGCGGTTATACGCAACCCCTTTGGGGAATCAAGCCAAACTCGCTGCTGCTCAAAGTTACACTGCGACGGACCGCCCAGAAGAGGCCGTCGCCTTCTATTTTGCGCTATGTGAAGCTATGCCTGAAAAGCGCGAAGACATGCTGCTTCGCGCTGCACAAGTGCAAGTAGCCTATGATCCTGAGGGTGCTGCTGCTACCCTTGGTAAGTTGCAGGGCCAAGCGACAGCTGCAGGATGTTTTAGCCAAGTCTTCTTGTTGTTTCAAGGACAACGGTATCAGGAATTATGGGATCGACGCGACAGCCTGGTTAATGCAGTTCCTGACAATCAGCGGGAGTTGTTGGATTTCTTCTTAGGTCGTGCGGCATTTGCCTTAGGTAATTACCAAGGGGCTATCGACCGTTTGCGTCCACTCCTAGCTGAAGGGGCATTAGCGACGGAGTCGGACGCTAATGAAAGAACCATCCTGGCTCTCTTGGCGACCAGTGCACAAAAGCTCAAAAATACAGAACAGGCTGCAGAATGGATTAAGGAATATCAAGATAAATATCCTTCTGATCCTACTCTGCAACGTCTTCTGTTAAGCCAAAGTGAAGTGTTGCGCGGTGCAAGGCAAATGGAAAAAGCCCTTGACATTGTAGATGTAGTCGCTGGTCAAGCGACTGCGAGCGAAGAAAAAGAGAGAGCAGCCTTTCAGCGCATCGGCCTTCTCTATGATTTAGGTCGGTGGCAAGAGTGCCACCTAGCTGCTGCAGACTTCCTCGCCACTTTTCCTACCAGCACTTATAAAATCTGTGTTGACAAAGCGATAGCGCAAGCAACAGGTAAGCAGTTGGAAGATCCTACCCTAACGAAAGAGGCGAGGGCTAAGCTGCAAGAACAATTGGCTAGCGAACTCAACACTCTGCTGCGAGCTCCACGTGCACTGACACAGGTTGAGAAGCCTGTGTACCTACTACAGCTAGCTCGAGTGGAATACACGCGTGGAAATCTCCCTGCGTCGAAAGCGATAGCACAACAGTTTGTGACAGACTACCCAAGAGATAAACAACTCTATCAAGCTCACCTTCTCTTGGCCTACTCCGCTTATGAAGGTGGCAGCGATCTGCAGACATTCTTACGCCATGCCGAGGCTGCTTTGCAGCTTAATCCCAACCAGCCTGATGCTGACGGTGTTCATCTTAATCTCTATGCCGCCTATATATCGCTTGCTAAAGATGGCGACGAAAAGGTCAATGGAGAGGGAGGAAACTTCTCTAAAGCTGCAGATCATCTTTGGATTGTGCTGAAAAATGGACGTACGACTGTCCAGCCAGAAAGCCTTGTCTGGTTGGCGAAATTCTATAATCAGGTAGTGCGTGGACAAGGTGTTGATTTACCCATTGAACCCATGACCACACCAAGGCAACGAGAGCTAGCTGAGAGAGCTATAACAGCTCTACAGGCTGCTGTACAAGGAGGATATCGTCTTTCCGATAAGTTGGATGATGCCATTCTGCTAAGCCAATTATATGGCCGATTAGGAGAGACCACAAAGCGTCAGCAGTTGCTTGAAGAAGTGATCGCACATCCACAGCCTGATACCCCTTCAAATCGCGTTCAGCTAGAACGCGCGCGTTTGTCCCTGGCTCATCTCTACGAGGATGACGGTAATCAAGCTAAGGCGATATCGCTGTACCAAGAATTACTAGCTTCACCAGTCGATGCCGACGCGCCCACGCGTTCATTGGCACAGCTACATCTAGCTTGCTTGCGATATGCAATGTTGGAACCACAGCAGCGCACCGACAGCAACCTTGATGTTGTTGCGGCTTTATCTGAACTCCAAACACTCCAGTCTCGTCGCCGTGCAGTTACAGAACCTGTCCATTTAGAGGCGGCTTGGGAGCGCGCTCATATCTTGGCTGATATAGCGCCTGCAGAGACCCACAACGCTGTCTTATTAAAAAACCTGAAGGAAGTTAAGCGTGATATCGTCGGTGAAGAGGACATTGTCTCTCGTGATTACCATGCTGCGCGCAAGCAGAGTCCGGATTGTGATCTCCTCTATCAGGCCTACCTCATCCTTTTTGATGCGAAGATAGCCCAGGTCGAAGCAGAAGAAGCAGCTAAGCGTAAGCATGTCGCAGAGCAGCGTAGTAAGGAACAAGCGGCCAAAACGCTTTATGGAACGCTGTTGCAAGGTGATTTTGCCGTTTCCAAATATCTTGTCGCTAAAGCACAATCTGGCCTCAACGAAATGAAAGCGGCGCATTAACGGATGTCATCAACAAAGGATCGCGATATTTTGCATCGAAGCTGGCTCTTGCCTATAATAGTTGGCGTGGCTGTCTTGCTGCACATTGCTTTTTTTTTCACTGTACACGAGATGCAGCTGGCCTTTTCGGGCTCGAGTCATTCGTTAAAGTATGATGAAAGCCGTTCTAGGTCAAATCAAAGCGAGATAAATCAACCCGATCGCGATCATCAGTTGGCCCAACTCTTCAAACAGATGACAACACGTCCTTCAG
>CAMFKD010000043.1 GCA_945957095.1 uncultured Chlamydiae bacterium | reverse complement strand
ACCAACACTCGACTAGTCGTCGGCAGCGTCAGATGTGTATAAGAGACAGGGCCTGTTCTTCCCAGATGAAATGGTGCGGCATAAAGTTTTAGATTTAGTCGGAGATATCTCTTTAGTGGGATTTCCCTTTTTAGCCCATATCATAGCGATCCGTTCCGGACACACATCGCATAAAGCTTTTTCAAAAAAACTTCGTAACGCTTTTACCATGGAGAAAGTTGGTGGTGGCCACGACAGCTGATCAACCGGTGACCTTGGATATCAAAAAAATAGCCAAGATTTTGCCACACCGTTATCCCTTTTTGCTGATCGACAAGATTCTCGATGTCGATACCGAAAAGGGAACCATCGTCGCACAGAAGAATGTGACGTTTAACGAGCCCTTCTTTCAGGGACACTGGCCTAATGAGCCGATTATGCCTGGCGTACTCATTATCGAAGCCATCGCGCAGGCGGGAGCTGTCTTGGCTCACCTGCGCGCTGTTGAAGATAAGACAGCCGTCTTACTCTACATCAAAAATGCCAAGTTTCGTTATCCCGTGCGTCCTGGCGATGTCTTGATTATCCATGGCGTACAGCCGCACTTCAGCAGTAAAGGGGGGCGTCTCACTGGCACTGCTACTGTAGGCGATAAGTTGGCAGTAGAGGTCGAGATCGGTTATGCCTTTGTTGAAAATGGTAAGATTTAGCACCTGAGTCGTAAGGAAGAGCCAATGACAGGCTCTAGAATAGATGAAATTAACAACAGCAATATGAGATTGAGTGTCGATGAGCGAAATGCATCATAAGTCCAATATTCACCCGCTGGCGCTTGTCGAACCCGGCGCTCAGATCGGTGTCAATGTCACCATCGAGCCTTTTGCCGTCGTGAAGAAAAATGCGATCCTGCATGATAACGTCACGATTAAGAGCCACGTGTACATCGATGGCTTTACGACGATAGGGTCTGGCACGACTATCTATCCCGGCGCTAGCATTGGTACTAAGGCCCAGGCCTTGAACTATAAAGGAGAGCGCACAGAGGTTAAGATAGGGCGGAATTGTGAGATTCGCGAGTTTGTCACCATCAACTCATCGCTGCGTGAAGACACCTGTGTGCAGGTAGGCGATCATTGCATGGTCATGGCCTATTGCCACATCGCTCATAACTGTAGTCTCGGCAATCACGTGATCATGAGCAACAATGCCACATTGGCAGGACATGTCACCGTAGAAGACTACGCCATCATCGGAGGGATGACACCCGTCCATCAATTTGTCCGCATCGGACGCTATGCGATGGTTGGCGGGCTAAGTCGCGTCACCCACGATGTCCCTCCTTATACCATTGGAGCTGGCATTCCATTCAAATTGGGCGGCCTCAATCTCATCGGCCTTAAACGCCGTGGCTTTGTTCTCGCAACCAGACAAGAGCTCAGCAAAGCTTTTCGCCTCATGTACCGCTCTAAGCTGCATTTTGATGAAGCGTTGGCAAGGACAGAGCGGGAGCTAAAACAAATTCCAGAGATCACTCACTGGCTGGAATTTTGCCGCAGCACACGCCGTGGACTCATCGGTCTACAGGGCGCTGGAAGTCAGTACAGCGAGCTTTGGCTTGAACCAGAATTAGGTGATGAACAGCTAGAAGACATCACAACGTGCAGCAGCGTCATCGTGTAAGAACCTCATGCGCGTCATCTTCTTTGGAACACCTCAGTTTGCCGCAGACGTCCTTCAGCACTTACTCGACCACCAGGTAGACATAGTGGCCGTCGTCACACGTCCCGATAAACCCAAAGGTCGTTCGGGAACTCCGGCTCCAAGCCCTGTCAAAGAAGTGGCGATCGCGCATTCCTTACCACTCTTGCAGCCTCCTCGTTGCTCCATGCCCGATGTTGTAGAGGCTTTGGCAGCCTATCAAGCTGACCTCTTCGTCGTCGTTGCCTATGGTGAGATTGTCAAAGAGTCCATTTTACATTTGCCGCCAAAAGGCTGTATCAATGTCCACGCTAGCTTATTGCCTAAGTATCGTGGTGCAGCACCTATCCATCGTGCAATCATCGAAGGGGAGACCGAAACCGGCGTCTGCATCATGTATATGGTGCGGGAGATGGATGCCGGTGATGTCATTGCGCGAGCTGTAGTGCCCATCGGTCCTGATATGACCTGTGGTGAGCTAGAAATGGCATTACGCAAGGTTGGCGCCGAAGCACTGCTCGATACCATCCAGCGTATGGAAACAGGCCCCGTTGAAGCTATCCCCCAAGATTCCTCGCAGATTACCTTCGCCAAAAAAATTGAGCTGGAAGATTGCCGTATCGATTGGAATAAGGGAGCTCAAGAAGTACACAACCTTGTCCGAGGGACTAACCCTTACCCCGGCGCCTGGTGTATCGCGACCATCCAGGGCTCCGAAAAACGACTGAAAATCATCCGTACTCAAATAGAATCATTACAAGGCTCCCCAGGATCCATTCTTTCCTATGGCAAGGGAGGTATGGTCATTGCTTGTGGCAGCGACGCTGTCCGGCTTGTGGAAGTCAAACTTGAGGGAAAGAGAGCCATGTCCTCCGAAGAGATGGTGAGAGGCCTTTCCCGCGATGCGATTACCATTTCCTGATGCTATCTTTATACAACCTTTACGACTTTTCGGTATGCTCTTCATCTGATAAGTGTAAACATCATTAGCTTTTAAAGTACTATACAACAATGTCTTTATAGCTTATGCTGTTTCGCTTTACAGCGAATAAGCAAGAGACATGAGGTATCATGAACATCACTGCTACAAGCAACCCTATTCCTTCCAAGCCGGTAAAAGAGGCTTCTGATTTGTCCATGCCACAGGTTCAACCTAGCATGATTGGTAACATCTGCGGGCGCTCAGTCAGTGCTTTCAGAACCCTCGCTAGGGTGGCTTCTAACTTGACAAGCTACCCAGAAACCCTTCTACCTGTTGCTAGAGTGTGTACTAACATCGCTATTGCGGTATCGCCCTGGACCTCACTGACCAAGTTAGAGAATTTGACTTTTGACGCTGACCGTCTCATGGATGGCATCCGCTTTCCCTTTCTTGACGTAAAAAGAATTCTCCATTTGGAACCCCTTTATGATTTCACAGCAGGAAACCTCGCCTCAGCAGCTAGCAAAGTGGCCTTTATCATCGCTGATTTTGGCTCTACTATGCACCTTCTAGGCTTCATTGGAGCGATCGATTTAGCCAAGGTTTCCGCCTCCATTGGCGGGGTAGTCCTATTTGGTCGACAACTCCCGCGTTTCTTCTGCAATGTAGTCATCGGAACCCTCTCGATACACATTCAGACCGTTGGCTTCCTCTTCTTAGGTATTCATTCTGCTGTAAAATTAGCGATGGGCAACAGCAACCACCGCTATCACGATATCATCTGGTTGATCACCTCTATTGCGGAAATAGCACATAAGACATGGATGATTTTTGGAGCTGCCGCCTTGGCGACACCACATGGAATCGTCGCGTTGGGCGTCCTTGGTATTATTGCAAACGGCTTGGGTGCTTATGCCAGCTATTTAGAAATGGATGCCCGTGGTTGGAAACAGGAGCGGTTTGAGCCCATTCCGCATCAAGAACTTCATCACAATGCCCGTTAGTGCAACCTTAGATAAACACAGTATCATCAGGAATTTGTTGGAAGAGTAGGTAAATAGATATGACCGCAAGCTTACAAAGCACGATATCACCAGTGGTTGATGGGAAGATTTGGCCCTCGGTGCCTCCTCAAGCAACTCTTCCTCCTCAGTCACACCTGATCACCCGCGCAGCAAAATCTGTTGCAAGGTTAGTGTATGGTGTTATCGATGCCGGAAGTCATATCGCTTATGACAGCGATGGCGTTGACAAGAGCTTAAAGTTTGTCAACGGCTTAGCTGTCGCGATGATGGCAGCGAATCGTTCTGCACCTTACTGGAGTGGGCTGAATGACATCGCGAGTTTTGTTGACCGCCTATTTTCTGGTGTTGCCTTCTTTGGACGCCTTAATGCTGTTGTAGAAGTGAGAAATGGCGAAAACTTTGCCGGTCGCCTGAAGCGAGATTATCTTAAAACAACAGCAGTCCTTTTCCAGGCTATTTCGAAGACATTTGAATTCATGCGACTGCTGCAGAGCTTAAGCCTATTGTCTGTCGAATGGTTTGCCAAGATGGATGCCCTTTATCTAGGTGGTGTTGCCGCTCGCATTGGCAACGCTTCTGTCGTCGGAAAGGTGGCATATCAAGTCGGCTTTGGCGGCTGTAAGAACTTCTTCCTCTTCATCGCGTGCGTCTATTCCGTTGTAAACAGCGTCTTGGTTCTCGCCGATTGGAAGGCTAATGCTCACACTCTCGCCACGGCCGCTCTCAGTATTGGTGCTGATGTTGGTAAGATGACGCTGATTCTAATGGTATTCACCGTCAGCTATACCTGGGCTGCTGTCGCCATAGGGACTGCTATCTGTTCTCTGACCAAGATTGTTCTGAGAAACTATCCGCAACTGAACAAACCCAACGCAGTCTGGCCAGCTATCGAATACCCACAATGGATGAAGGCCTAAATGCCGTTTGTACTAGAAATATGCAGAAATAGGGCTTCTTAGGTATACCCAAACAAACTGAAAGTCCTATGATCTCGGCTCTCTCTTCTTCCGATAACTCCAGCCTTCCCCATCTTGCTGTCAAGCCATCCAAAGCGTCTCATCAAGACCGGTATAAGATGACTTTGAAGGGGGCGTTTGCTGTCTTTACTCAAGTGTGTCGCTCCGTTGTCGGCATCCAATACTTAGCTAGAACAGTCAATGCGATCGGCAGAACCGTCAGTCCACTCGTTGTCTTACCTCGTACCATGTCTGTAACCAGCCGCGTCGACACCACTATCGCATCTTATCGTATCATCAATGATGCTAAATATTTTGCTGGAAAGTCTGTCAGGCATGATGCCAGAGATAACGCTTGGTGTACGATCAGTTATAACGTCTTCTTCACGCTCTCCGATGCAGCTGCCAGTCTCGACTTTCTTCATGACCTTGGCTTCCTCAATTTAACCACCATCGCCAGCACTCTTGGGAAATTTTCTGTTTGGGGTGTCGAACCTTTCCAATTTATCCCTCAGATCCCCTTCACACCCTTCATGGTCTATACGGCACTGGCGGGCTACATCATGATGGGCGTGGATAGCGTAGTCAAAATCGTTCAGGGTGACAAAACGATGTTGACTGTTATCCTGCTTGCTCGGTCCGTTGCAGAAGTGACCCTAAAGACCTTCTTGATGGCCTCTGGGGCATTTTTGTTTACTCCAGAAGGCCTTGTCCTTTGGGGCGTCTTAGGTGCTGTTGCCGCAGGCTTTGCCGTTACCAGCGTCTATCTCTCTGGCTAGAGTTCATTGTTATGGACGATAGACCTAATGAGGTAATTGCAAAAGTCGACTCAATGGACATTATCGACCAACGAGACGTTTACGATGCCCATATCCATCGTCCATAGGGGAGTGTCGTTTTGAATACGAAGCTTTTCGCTCATGAATGGTTGGCCGTCATCACCATCGTAGCAGCAGCTATTGGTTTGTCTGGTTTAGCGCTCTTAGACGAGGAACCCCCAACATCTAGCCCTCGCTCTCAACCTTTATCTGTATCGACCATTTCCGTAACAATTCGTGGTGCCGTAGCTCAACCCGGACGCTATGAAGTGCCGGCAGGCGCTATTGTGGATGATCTCCTAACCCTTGCTTCTCCACTTCCTAGTGCGGATTTAAGACGTCTGAATAGGCAATCATCCCTACGCAATGGGCGTGATATTGTCGTTTCAGAGTATCCGACGATTACTGTCTTTCTGACAGGCGCAGTTGAAGAAGAAGGACCTGTTAAGCTAAAAAGAGGCACTCTCATGCAAGATTTATTGCAGTATGGTAGCTTCCGAAAAGACGCTGACACTAGTGCCTTGAATAAGAGAAGACGTCTAAAAGATCAGCAAGTCATCGACGTTCCATCTGTCAAAAAGTAACTCATTAACAGATATATAAAGTCGACAATTTTTTTCTTCGATCACAGCTTCTGGAATGAGCTCTGAGATTTGTGCAAGATTTCTATTGTGAAAAAATGAAGCTGTTTGCTAGGCTCTCTGTTTAGCTTTCTTCAGGTGCATTTTGACTTCAGAAATGCCCTATGATCCTGTTGCTAACAGCCTGTATTGACAGGAGAGCAGCTACAGTCATTGAGAGGTTCATTGACCCTCTAACGTGACTGAAGGGCTCTGTTGAAGAGCTAACTAACAAACGCGTTGTTAAGGACAAGAACATATGGCGCTCAAGTTAATGGGAAAGAAAAGGGGAATGATCCAGCTGTTTGATGACACCGGTGCAGTTGTCGTTTGTACGCTGATCGAGGCCCAGCCCAATGTCGTCACTCAGGTCAAAACCAACGACACCGATGGTTATAATGCCGTGCAAGTCGGTTTTGAGAAGGTAGAAGGCAAGGACCCCAGAACAAAAGAAAGACGTACTTCCAAACCCCTTCGCGGTCATTTCGCGAAACACAACGTGGAACCGCGTCGCCACTTGATCGAATTTCGCCTTGAGAAAGCTGATAGCTATACTCCAGGTCAAGAAATTGGAGTCGATGCTTTCGAACAGGTTTCCTACGTCGATATTACTGGAACCTCGAAAGGTAAAGGCTATCAAGGCACAATGAAGAAGTATAACTTCGCTGGTGGCCCGGCCTCTCACGGCTCCGGCTTCCATCGCCATGCGGGTTCAACAGGTATGCGCAGTACCCCAGGTCGTTGCTTGCCAGGCGGTCCTCGTCCTAGCCATATGGGTTCTGAACGTGTCACTATCCAAGGACTTCAAGTCATCAAGATTATGAAAGAAGAAAACTTGATCCTAGTCAAAGGCGCTGTTCCAGGCGCTAAAGGCGATCTTGTTTACATCAGTGAAGCTAAGAAGCACCAAGCATCGAAGCGTACTAGCGGGGTGAAACTGTGGCAACAGTAAAGCTAAAGAAATATAACTTAGCCGGTAAAGAACTCGGCACCATCGACATCAGTGAAGACCTCGCTAATGCCGAGGCCAATGGTCAGATGATTAAGGATTACATCATCGCCCTACGCGCTAACGCACGTCAGTGGTCTGCCAGCACGAAAACGCGCGCTGAAGTCGTCCATACGACCAAAAAACCCTTCGCTCAAAAAGGCACAGGGCAAGGTCGTCAAGGAACTCTCGTCGCTCCTCATCACCGCGGTGGTGGTCGTGCACATGGTCCAAGACCCAAATTTGACCAGCACATCCGCCTCAATAAAAAAGAGCGCCGTGCGGCGATTAGAGCTCTACTCGCTGAGAAAATTCGCGACAACCGCGTTCGTGTCCTCGACGACACCCATCTCAAAGAGCCCAAAACCAAAACAGTCGCCAGCTTCCTCTCCACACTTGGTGTAGATGGTAGAGTCCTCTTTTTAGGCGAAGGTTGCTACGAGAAGGCGAGCTCTGGTGGAGTCAGTGTCAGCGCGCCATGCCGCCAACATGACAACTTTATTAAGAGCCTCAACAACATCCCTCGTGTGGAATTTCTTCTGGCAAAAAATGCCAGCGGCTACGACCTTGTCGTTGCTAAAGAGATCGTCGTCACAACGGCAGCTCTCCAAGAAATCAACGAGTGGCTGAGTTAGGGAGAAAAGGATTAACGCTATGTCTACAAAAGATCCCTTTCAGGTTATCAAACACCAACGCGTGACAGAAAAAGCGCGAACCTTAGGCGAACTTAAGAATAACGAGAACAACCGCTCTGTCAGACGTTGCGAATCTCCCAAATACGTCTTTGTTGTTGCCCAAGATGCAACTAAACAGCAGATTGCAGCGGCCCTCGAAGAAATTTATAAAGACAAAGGCATCCGCGTCGTCAAGGTTAACACACTCAATGTCAAAGGCAAGCAGCGCCGTGTTCGCGGTCGCATCGGCCGTACCAATGACTTTAAAAAGGCCATTGTGACCCTAGAGAAGAACGATACGCTGGACAATGTTTAAGAGGAGCCTCTAAGACACCATGTTGATGAAAAAGTTTCGCCCCATGACAGCGGGCACTCGACAGTTGATTCTCCCGACCCATGAAGCTCTCACACGAGTCGAAGGGCGTCGTGTCACTGTTAAGCCGGCTAAAGCCCTGTTAGCACCTAAAAAACGTACCGGTGGACGTAACAACCTCGGCCGCATCACTTGCCGTCATCGCGGGGGAGGGCATAAACGCCGCTACCGTATCATCGATTTTAAACGTGACAAAGTCGATGTCCCAGCTCGCGTTGCCTCTATCGAATATGACCCAAACCGCTCCGCTTATGTCGCTCTTCTCCATTATGCTGATGGAGATAAACGTTACATCATCGCCCCCGAAGGGCTTAAAGTAGGGGCGACAGTTCAAACCAGCGATCAACCCCCATTCGATGTGGGCTGCTGCATGAAGATGAAATTCATGCCTTTGGGTTCCACCATTCACAACATCGAATTGCAACCCGGCCGTGGAGCTAAGCTCGTACGTTCAGCAGGTCTTTCTGCTCAGTTAATGGCGCGTAGCAATGGATATGCAACTCTCAAGATGCCCTCAGGGGAAATGCGCCTCGTTAACGAAGACTGCTATGCCACTTTCGGTTCCGTTTCTAACCACTCCCATACTCTGCGCGTAGAAAGCAAAGCAGGTCGCAGACGTTGGATGGGGATTCGTCCTACCGTTCGCGGTACCGCCATGAACCCAGTCGACCACCCCCACGGCGGCGGTGAAGGACGCAATAGAGGAAATATTCCTCAAACACCTTGGGCACAGTTCACCAAAGGGATGCGCACCCGTCGTAAAGAGCACAAATACCTCGTTAAGGATCGAAGGAAGAAGTAATTATGGGAAGATCGCTTAAGAAAGGCCCCTTCGTCGACCATCACCTCCTTGTTAAAGTGTTGGTTCAGAACAAAGAAGGCAAAAAAAACACCATCAAGACGTGGTCTCGCCGTTCCATGATTATCCCCGATATGGTTGGCCATACCTTCGATGTGCATAACGGTAAAAAATTTATCAGCGTTTTCGTCTCGGAAAACATGGTCGGACATCGCCTCGGCGAGTTTGCCCCGACAAGGGTCTTCAAGGGACACCCGGTTAAAAAGTAAAGGAAGCTCACATGTACATAGCTAAAGCCATCAGCAAGTATGTCCGAGTCTGCCCCCGCAAGGCACGTTTGGCCGCCGGTCTCATCCGCGGTCTCAGCGTTGCTGATGCCGCTACTCAATTGATATTCGGACAGTCCCGCGGTGCACGACTCCTTAAAAAGACTCTCGATAGTGCCGTTGCTAATGCCGAAGCTAACCTCGATCTACGCAGAGAAAACCTGCATGTGATCGAAGTTAGAGTCGATCAAGGCCCCATCTGGAAACGCGCTAAGCCAAAAAATCGCGGCGGACGACATCCAATCCAAAAGAAAACTAGCCACCTTACCGTGGTCGTTGGTGTGCAATAAGGAGTTTGTTAATGGGACAGAAGGTTAACCCTATCGGACTACGGCTCGCCAGAAATAAGAATTGGCGCTCAAAATGGTTCGCAAATAAGAAGGAATTTGGTAAGCTTCTCATCGAAGACTTCAAAATCCGTCAATTTTTGATGAAAAAGCAGAACCTGCAAGGAACAAGTAAAATCCGTATCCGCCGCATGGCCGACAAAATTGAAGTTACCGTTTGCACAGCACGGCCAGGCCTTGTGATTGGCAAAAAAGGTGCCGAAATTGAAGTGCTGAAAAAAGAGCTTTTCGACTTTACCGGCAAAGAAGTGTGGATTGAAGTAGAAGAAATTAAGCGACCAGATCTCGACGCTCAACTCGTCGCTGATGGCATCGCAAGACAACTAGAACGACGGATACCTTTCCGACGCGCCATGAAAAAGGCAATGCAAGCATCGATCGACGCCGGCGCCGGTGGGATTAAAGTCCAGTGTTCTGGCCGCCTAGGCGGCGCTGAAATCGCTAGAACCGAGTGGTACATCCAGGGGAGTATGCCCCTACACACCATCAGAAACGATATCGACTTCGCAAATGGTCGCGCTGAAACAACCTACGGCAGTATCGGTGTTAAAGTATGGATCAACCGAGGCGAAGATTCACTAGTGCGTAAGGAGGCCTAAACCATGTCCCTAATGCCCAAAAAGACAAAGTTTCGTAAGAGACAAAAGGGCTCATGCTCCGGCCTTAGCAAGGGTGGCAACTTCATCCATTTTGGCGAATTTGGTATCCAAGTTCTTGACCGCGGTTGGATCACAGCACAACAGATCGAAGCCATGCGCGTCGCCATCAACCGCTATTTCCAACGACGCGGTAAAGTATGGATCCGCATCTTCCCAGATAAGTCGGTCTCCAAAAAGCCCCTAGAAGTACGTATGGGTAAAGGTAAAGGCGCTGTTGATCATTGGGTTGCTGTGGTGCGCCCAGGACGCATCCTCTTCGAAGTAGGCAACGTTCCACGTGAACTAGCCCAGGATGCCCTCCGCCGCGCCGCCGCTAAGATCGGCCTAAAGACGCGATTCGTCGAACGAGTAGAACAGGTTTAGGTGAAGACCATGTTAAAGGCAAAAGAATTGAACGATAAAAGCATCCAGGAACTTGAGGCACAGCTTCAAGACCTCTCGAAAGAGCTCTTTCAGCTCGTTAACGAGTATCAGGTGAATAAAAAGCTGGATAGGCCACATCGCCTCAAGACGATGCGACGTGATAAAGCGCGCCTACTCACCATCATCAATGAGAAGCGCTATCAAAACAACGGTTAGGTAAGTCGAGGCATCCATGCAAGCTATAGAGCGCGGCAAGCGCAAGGAACAAAAGGGAACGGTCGTTTCAAACAAGATGCAGAAGACCGTTGTGGTCAAGGTAGAACATACCATCCGCCACCCCCAGTATGAAAAAGTGGTTACGCGAGCAAAAAAATACTACGCTCACTGTGATAATGCAGAAGTGCAAATCGGTGATGTCGTCACGATTGTTGAAACACGTCCCTTGTCTAAACTAAAGCGTTGGCGTGTTACCGAAGTGGCATCAGCATAGCAACCGTAGGCTAGCCGCCCTCGAAAAAATGAAATTGTTAAGCGCCTCGCGGCGGGAGATTGGCAAGAATGTTACAACAAGAAACAAAGCTTAAAGTAGCTGACAATTCCGGAGCAAAGAGAGTCAAGTGCTTTAAGGTGCTTGGCGGATCAAGACGACGCTACGCCCAAGTAGGCGATGTGATCATTTGCTCTGTGCGCGACATTGACCCAGCAGGAGCAATTAAGAAAGGCGAAGTAGTCCGCGCTGTCGTCGTCCGTACTAAGCGCTACATTAAACGTAAAGACGGCTCGAAACTGCGTTTTGACACCAATAGCTGCGTCCTCATCGATGAAAAGGGTAACCCTAAAGGCACCCGTATTTTTGGACCCATCGCTCGTGAAGTGCGTGACCGCGGCTATTTGAAGATCAGCTCGCTGGCCCCTGAAGTGATCTAGAGCTAAAAGAGAGAGCATCAATGACTAGTAAGGTTATACAAAATAAGAGAATCCGCAAAGGCGATAAAGTTGTCATCACCTCCGGTAATGATCGTGGACTCGTCGGTGTTGTTCTCTCCCGCACTGAAGAATATGCCACCATACAAGGTGTCAATGTGCGCAAGAAACATGTGAAAAAATCGCAGACTAACCCGCAAGGCGGGATCGTCTCGATGGAGAGACCCATCCATCTCTCCAAGTTGCAATTTGCTGGCGCCAACGACAAGCCAGTAAAACTCAGAGTAAAGAATGAAAAGGAAGAGGGGCGCACCCTCTACTACCGCGATGGCAAAGAAGAAGTAACAGTGCGCGCCGTTCGCAAATCTAAGTAAGTGAAGAGAGATCATGGCTAGGCTTAAGCAGAGGTTCAACGAAACAATTAAAGCAGAACTGCAAAAAAAGTTCGGCTACGCTAATCCCATGCAGGTACCCAAACTGCAGAAGATTGTCGTCAATATGGGAATCGCAGAAGCGACCAAAGACAAGAACAGCATTCAGGATTGCGTTAAGGAACTCACAGCCCTCGCTGGCCAGAAAGCAGTCTTGACTAGAGCTAAAAAGGCTATCTCTAACTTCAAACTAAGAGAAGGCCAACCCATCGGTGTTAAGGTAACCCTACGTGGTGAACGGCTCTATCACTTCCTCGACCGCCTGGTGAACATCGTTTGCCCTCGTATCCGCGACTTTCGCGGCTTCCCAGATAAGTGCGATGGTAGCGGTAACTACACCTTAGGCATCGAAGACCAGCAAATCTTCCCAGAAATCAACCTCGATGAGGTTAAGCGCACGCAGGGGATGAACATCACCTTCGTGACAACTGCCAAGACAGATGAAGAGTGTGTGGAACTACTGAGACTCTTCGGTGTCCCCTTTAAAAACCGACCCATCGTGGTAACAGTGTCGTAATTTAGGAGCCAGCATCCATGGGTTTTAGTGATCCAATAGCAGACTATCTCACCCGCATCCGCAACGGTCTCACAGCAAAGCACCGCTATGTTGACCTAGGGTGGAGCAAGATGAAAGAACGCCTCAGTGAAATCTTGAAAGAAGAGGGACTCATTGATGATTACCTCGTCAAAAAGGAAGGGACTAAAGGCGTCATCCGTATCTACCTGAAGTACACGGGGCGTAATGCCGTTCTACAAGGACTTAAGCGTGTCTCGAAGCCCGGCCTAAGACGCTATGTGACGGCTGAAGAGATCCCTCAGTTCTTTGGCGGCCTGGGAGTGCCCATCATCTCTACCTCGCAAGGAGTTCTTGCGGGACGCGACGCCCGTCAACGCGGGATCGGCGGCGAACTGCTATGTTTGGTCTGGTAAGGTAAGGAGTATCACGCATGTCTCGCAAAGGAAACAGACCTGTTGAAGTCCCTAAGGGTATAGAGGTCAAACTCGCCGATGGCGTTGTCACAGTAAAAGGCCCTAAAGGTGTTCTACATCAGAAAGTAGACGACACCGTTGAGATTAAAATTGCAGATGGGCACGTCACTGTGACTCCAGCGGCTCATGGCCGCGGACACAGCCGATGGCAAGGGCTCTACCGCAGCTTGATCCAAAACATGGTGATAGGCACTCACTCAGGCTTTAAGAAAGAGCTCGAGCTGATTGGGGTGGGTTATCGCGCCGCTGTCAAGGGCAAAGCCCTAGACCTGCAGCTCGGTTTTTCTCATCCTACCGAAGTGCCCATCCCAGAAGGCATCCACATTAAAGTGGAAAAGAACAACATCGTTATCGAAGGTGCCAACATCCAACAAGTTGGGCAGGTGGCTGCTACGATTCGTGCGATTCGTCCTCCTGAACCCTACCAAGGTAAGGGTATCCGTTACGTTGGCGAATATGTACGTAAGAAAGCAGGTAAGTCAGCTGCTAAGAAGTAAAGGTAATCGTG
>CAMFKD010000042.1 GCA_945957095.1 uncultured Chlamydiae bacterium | reverse complement strand
TGAAGAACAGCTTCCTCGGGATGCCACTGTGATCATCTCATCCGACATCAAACCAGATAATCCTGAGTATCAAGCAGCCATGAAGCTGAAGCTGCCTGTGCTGCATCGAAGTGATTTGTTGGCCTTATTGTTGGAACAGCATAAGGCGTTAGCAGTCACTGGTACGCATGGTAAGACAACGACATCGGCCCTTCTCACTTGGGTCTTAATCAGGGCGGGCTTGGATCCCTCTTTTGCTGTCGGAGGATGGCTGCCAGAACTCGACACCAATTCTACAGCGGGAAAAGGTGAGTACTTCGTGATCGAAGCTGATGAGAGTGATGGCACCTTCACCAAGTACCGCCCCTTTGGTGCTATTATCACCAATATTGACCTTGACCACATGAACCACTTTGGCACTGAGAACAAATTGGTGACGGCTTTTGGTAAATTTGCCAAGTCGGTGACGTCTGCACAGCACCTATTCTGGTGTGGAGATGATGCGCTGACTAAGAAACTGTCGCCTAGGGGGATCTCTTATGGTTTTTCCCCTGACAACACCCTGCGCGCCAGCCGTTACCGTTCTAAGGGATGGTCAGGTCTCTTCGATGTTCAGTGGCGAGAAAACTGCTACCATGATGTCGAAATCTCGTTGCCAGGGCGGCACAATGCCCTCAATGCTTTAGCTGTATTTGGTTTGGCGTTATCGATTGGGATCCGTGAGGCCGATGTACGTGAAGCTTTGAAAACGTTTCCAGGCGTCAAGCGTCGTTGTGAGCGTAAGAGCGATAAGAGGAATGTATTGATCCTCGATGACTACGCACACCACCCGACCGAGATTGCCGCGACATTAGCAGGTATCAGAGGAGCTGTAGGTGAGCGTCGCATCATCGCCGTCTTTCAACCGCATCGCTATTCTCGCACAAAGCACTGTCTGGGCCACTATAAAGAAGCTTTCGATATCGCTGATGAATTGCTGATTACGGACATCTATGCTGCGAATGAGGCGCCGATCGCGAATGTCACAGCACAAGCGGTCGTAAAGGAGATCGAAGAACATAGCAGCGTGTCTGTACGCTATGTTCCTCGCAATAGTCTAAGAACAACTGTCACGGCTACAGTACGCCCCCATGATGTCATCGTCACGTTGGGGGCTGGCGATATCACGCAGCTGGGTGGCGAGCTGGCTGATCATCTGGCGGATCAGAGTCCAAAGCGTCTGACCGTCGGCGTCATCTGTGGGGGTGCTTCAGCGGAGCATGAGGTCTCGTGCATGTCCACGAAGCAGATACTGCCTCACTTTAAAAATGACTGCTATGAATTGAAGCTCTTTGGCATCACCAAAGAGCAGCGTTGGATCGTTGGTGATGATGTCCTTGATAAGCTCGCCAATGTGCCCAAGCCAACGTCAGATGTGCAGAAGTCGCAACTGATCTCCAGCGATATCCTGACCCAGCTGCTTAGCTGTGATGTTGTCGTTCCTGTCCTTCATGGCCCCAATGGTGAAGATGGCGTGGTGCAGGGGTTTCTCGATGTGCTAGGTAAGACCTATGTTGGCAGCGATCACCGTAGCTCAGCCATCTGTATGGACAAAGTTGCGACCAAACAGATTGCTCAGGCTGTTGGTCTTCCTGTCGCCCCATTCGTTACTTTTGCAGCGTCGGAATGGAAGGCTGATCCTCTCCCTATCTTAGAAAAGGTGGAGAAATTACTCGTGTGGCCTCTGTATGTCAAACCTAGACATCTAGGTTCTAGCATTGAGGTCAGTCGAGTGACCACTGTTGAAGAGCTACGTCAGGCTATCACACGGGTTTTGCGCCTCGACAGCCATGCAATCGTCGAAAGCGAGATGATCATGCGTGAGTTGGAGTATGCGATCATCGGTAACCAAGATCCTATTGTGCTTCCTCCAGGGGAAATCTTCTCGCAAGGCCGTGTCCATACCTACGAGGGCAAATATGGCGCTAACAGTACTCCAGACACAGATAAAGCCGAGTTATCACAAGAGCTATTAGAGGAGGGAATGGTGATCGCACGACAGGCTTATTGCGCTGCCGGTTGCAGTGGTCTTGCGCGCATCGACATGTTCTTAGACCAAGACAATAGGTTCTGGTTGAACGAAATTAATCCGATGCCAGGCTTTACTAAAAACAGCATGTTCCCTCGACTCTGTGTCGCCAATGAGTTACCACTGACAGAGCTCGTCCACCGCCTCATTATCCTGGCCCTGGCGCGGCGTCGTGCTCAGCAACGCTTGGTGGTATGATGGTGGATCCTAGCAAGCGTCTGTCTTTAGCGGCAGCCCTTGGTTGGATAGCCCTCAGCACTCTGCTCGTCTCCGGTTCCGCGGCAGCGGCATGGGTCTACTCGCATTACTTAGAGGAATCGAGGCGTAGCGATTCAGCCTTTTATCTCACTACTCTTGTGCAGACAGGGCCTGAGCGTGAAGCGCTTAAAAGCCTCTATTTGGCCGAACAGCTCAACCTCTCCATCGACGAACCGACCAATATTTATGGCTTTGATCTGCAGGAGGCCAGGGATCGGTTGCTGGCTAGCCCAGTCATAAAAGAAGCGACGGTTAAGTCGTTTAATCCAGGCACCGTCTATATTGATTATACCATTCGGAAGCCGATTGCCTATGTAGGCGACTACACGAATACGGCTATCGACGAGGAAGGTTATCTATTTCCTGCTGAACCTTTCTATACTCCTAAGAGGTTGCCAGAGATCTATTTCGGTTTGCCTAAGCAGCTCGATGCCGATCAGTTGTGGGGGAAACAGGTCACTTCTCCGGAACATCAAAAAGCCCTGGAGGTAATGACTGCCGTCAATCGCATCCTCGGTACGGCAACCTCGCGCATTGTTAAGCTCGATGTGTCGCAAGCTTTTGCAGACAGCTATGGCAAGCGGCAGATTATCCTAGTGATTGAAGAAAAAATAACGCACGAAGTGGCGTCACGTCCAACATTACTGTTGTTACCCCGCATCTTGCGGTTGCATAGCACCCGTTATGAAGAGGCCTTACGCGACTATACGATCCTCAGAGATGACCTTCAACGGCACCTTCCGTCCGGGGATTTTAGTGAAACACAAGTGGTACGTTATCCTGTTGTCGTTGTGGATTTACGGATTCCTAATCTAGCTTATATTCAGTAGTTTATGTATAAAAATAAAGGAATTATTAATATTTTACCCTCAGAAATAACGACATGACGTATAGGAAGAATGGACGTATATGTTCATCGGGTAGTTTTTTCGCGCCCGTGCCCGATTATGGACTCCGGGCTCGGGCACGCACACGGGCGCGGGCTCGAGTGGATGCATGAGTGAACATATACCCATTAGACTCTTGACTTTTCATCACGTATTAGACACTCTTTTAGGATAGTACTTATTAGGGAGGCACCGTTGATAAAGGTTCATCGCTTTTTTCTTTCTATCGCACTCATTCTTGCATCGCAGGTTGCTCTTGCTGAAATCCCTTTTTGCTATCCTGTTACCCCCAAGGATCTTGTCGTAGACCAGCTGCATGGTACCGATGTCGTGGACCCCTACCGTTGGTTAGAAAATGCTGATGATACTAAAGTCATGGAGTGGACAGCAGATCAGAACCAGCTGACTAACTGTTATTTAGATAGCTTACTAGAAGAATCTTGGGTGCTTAAGCGGTTAGAAGGATTGGCTCGTTGTGAACACTACACCTTTCAAGACGTTGCAGTAGGTGAGCGCCGTTTCGTCTGGTGGCAGAAGGTAGGAGAAGAGCAACGGGTTCTCTATTGGCAAGAAGAGCCGACGGCACCTCTTGTCACACTTCTCAATCCCAACGCTTGGGAAGGGAATAAAAAGTTAGACTTTGCCATTCCCTCTGCAGATGGACACTATGTAGCTTATGGTGTCTCGACAGCAGGGGATGAATGTTGTGAGATCAAGATCATCCATGTCGATGATGGACAAGTATTGCCTGACAACTTCCGTGGACGGCGGCAAGGGTGGTTTGGTGGAGCTGTGTCATGGCTGCCAGATAACAGCGGCTTGTACTACACCGCTTTGCCTGAGATCGGTGAAGTGGCTAATCATGAAGCAGAGTACTGGACCGCGGTCTATCTTCATCATCTAGGTACGACGAAAGAGGAAGACAAAACAGTTTTTGCTCATCCTACTGTACGAGAGTGCATTCATCTCGCGCAAGTCTCCCAAGATGGACAGTGGGTTGTATTTCAACGTAGCTTAGGGCTACGGGACGAACTCTACCTCCAACGCCTTGACGATCCGACTAGCAACTTAGTGCCGTTGGCTGTAGGCTTTAGCGCTTCCTATTCCGTTAGTTTTGCCGGTTCCGACATTGTCTTGGTGACAGATCTGCATGCTGCTAACCGCGAAGCTTACCTCGTCGATCCGAACCATCCCGAGCGGGACAATTGGAAGTTACTGCTACCCGCGGATAGCGATCCTCTGCTTAATGTGCAGGGCATTGGCGGCCGTTTCTACGCCCAATACTTGCACAATGCGCATACCATCGTCCATGTCTTCGATGCTGACGGGCAGTGGCAGCATGTGATTCCGTTGGAAAGCATGGGCACGGCTTATGTCTCTGGGCTGTGGCATAAGCCTGATGTCTGGGTGGATTTTGCCTCTTTTGCACATCCGAGAAGCCGTTACAGCTACGATTGCTGTGATAAGACTTTGACATTGCAAGATTTCAGTAATGCCTTTGTTTCAGTTCCTCGCTTCCACGTCGAGCAACAGTGGTATCCATCTAAAGATGGCACGCTCATCTCTATGTTCCTCATCTACGACCAAGCTGTTTCGGAAGGACAAACTCGCCCCGCCTTGCTAACAGGCTATGGTGGTTTTGGCATTCCGGTCACGCCAGACTTCAGCAGCTTCTACGTTCCTTTTCTAGAAGCTGGTGGCCTTGTCGCGATTCCTAACCTTCGCGGTGGCGGAGAATATGGCGAAACGTGGCATCGGCAAGGAATGCTCGACAAGAAGCAGAATGTCTTTGATGATTTCATTGCTGCAGCTGAGTGGTTGATAGACAAAGGGTATACTACTCCAGATACCCTAGCTATCCGAGGACGTAGCAATGGTGGCCTTCTTGTCGGCGCTGCCATGACGCAGCGTCCAGAGCTCTTCAGAGCTGTCCTATGCGAAGTCCCCCTGCTTGATATGGTGCGGTATCATAAGTTCGGCTTTTCTAACTTATGGGCAGGAGAGTATGGTAACGCTGACAACAAAGAGCAGTTTCGCTATCTGCTGCGTTACTCTCCCTATCATTGCGTGGTCGACGACATACGTTACCCCGCTATCCTCGTTCGGGGCGCTGAAAATGACTCCAGAACGGATGCGCTACATGCCAGAAAGATGATCGCTAAACTCCAAGCTGCAGATCCCCATGGCTATGCCAAGCTGTTGCTCATCGAAAAGAATAGTGGTCACCTCGGCGGCAATACCGTCGCCGAGCAAGTTCGGCAACGCGCTGAGGCCTTAGTCTTCGTCATGGACCAGCTGGGGATGTTATGCCATGACTGATAAGCTGATCCATATCGCGACTCACTTCAAGACTGGCAAAGGTTGGGTATACCTGTTTCTGCGACAGACCCCTGACCACGGCTACCGTTGGTTTGAAGAGAGTGGTACAGGGGTAGAAGTTCCCACTGACATCTCTGCTGAGACTTCAGAAGAAGCGTTACGGCTAGCTCATCGTCAATGGAAAGGAAGTGATTTCCGCACCTTACGCTGTGGCTACCGTTTCACTCTGCCGGAGCGAGATGAAATTGGCAGCAACGCCCTCTTCCACCAGATGGCAGCTTCCTATGCCACCATGAATGGTGTCTACTTTGACGATGAGCTTGGTCATCAGTGCATTGTCAAAGACGCGTCGCAAGAGGCATATGACCTCTACAAGCGTCTCTCCTCCCTTCACGACAAATGATCTATTGTCCTGAATCTTCTTGTGACCTATACTCTTTGTTTTGCATGAATAATTCCGCGGAAAAGGCATAAGCCAATGGATTTGTTAAACCATTATGTTGGAATTCTCCACAGTTTAGTATGGGGAGTGCCACTATTACTGATCTTGCTTGGGACTGGAGCTTTCCTAACTGTCTATCTGCGTGGCGTGCAGTTTCGTTACCTGTTCTATGGGTTACGCCAGTCATGGCAAGCGCAGATTCAAGATCAGAAAGGGGACATCTCACACTTTGAAGCCTTGATGACCACATTGGCGGGCGCCATTGGGGTTGGTTCTATTGTTGGAGTCGCTACTGGCATCACCATTGGCGGTGTAGGAGCTATTTTTTGGATGTGGGTGACAGCTCTTGTAGGTATGGCCACTAAGTATGCTGAGTCGCTGTTAGCTGTCAAATACCGCGTTGTCGACGATAATGGGGAAATGGTCGGTGGACCCATGGAATACATTGAGAGGGGTTTGGGCTGGCGTTGGCTAGCGGTTCTCTTCGCTATCTTTGCCTGTATTGCCGCGATCGGTACTGGAAACCTTGTTCAGGCCAACAGCATTGCTGCCGCTGTCGACCATGTGTGGGGTATCAATCCCTGGATCAGTGGCGTCGTCTTAGCCATCTTTGTTGGCGTTGTCATCCTTGGTGGCGTCAAGTCTATCGGACGTGTTGCCGCGATTGTTGTACCCTTGATGGCTTTGTTTTACATGGCTGGTGGGCTGTGGATCATGTTCCTTCATTTAGATAAGGTTCCCGCAGCGTTCTCATCCATTATAGAAGCCGCATTTTCCGGTAGAGCCGCTGTCGGAGGTGCAGTAGGCACAACCTTGCTGACAACCATTCAGACGGGTGTTGCCCGTGGTATTTTCACAACTGAGGCAGGGTTAGGCATTTCCTCTGTTGCAGCAGCAGCTGGAAAGACGGATAATCCAGCCCGACAAGCGACCATCATCATGACGGGCGGGCTCATCTCTACGGTGATTGTTTGTACCGTGACAGCTCTAGTACTTATCGTGACAGGTGTAATTGACGCGCAAGATGAGCAGGGACTCGCATTACAAGGATCAGCGATGGCCATCACTGCCTTTTCTAATGCTATTCCTGGTGGACACTACATCATTAGCTTTGCTTTGATTCTCTTTGCTTACACAACCATGTTGGCTTGGGCCTACTACGGTGAGAAGTGCGCCGAGTACCTGTTTGGAGAGCGCGCTGAGATGATCTACCGTATCATCTTCGCCGTTGCGGTGATTCCTGGAGCTGCCATCAATATGAACTTTGTGTGGCTCTTCGCCGACGCTGTCAATGGGCTCATGGCGATTCCAAACCTCATCGCCTTGTTGGGGCTTTCAGGCGTCCTGCTTAGTGAAACGAAAGCCTTTCAAGCCCTTGTTAAGCGCGAACGCAAGCAATAAGCATCGTGCGTTTGACATCGGTCTCGTTATGAAAGAGGGGGGGGGATGGCAAACACACCGAATCCACCATCTGATCCCTTTCAGAACTAGACTAATGGTAAACACACCATATCTTTTTTATTGTCCGCATTGCCGATGGATGACGGCGCAAGGAGAGGTCTCGTCGATGTCGACGCGGTCACCTACTTGGATGCCATGGCATGTGAACCAGCCTCCAGGCATTTCGATCGCGTAGGAGATAGGGAACGGCGAGGTGATACTATGCTCCCTAAAGAATAATGTGACGGGGTCGTAGAGCGAAAGATGCGCGAGGTCAGCAGGTTTGCGGTACTTAGGTAGATGATCCATCATGTGTGGGTAGGCCTGCAACTCGCGGATATCGCGGATGACACCGGCGCTGTCGAGAAAGGCGATAGAGAGATCGATGAAGGTGTTGAACATCCAGAAGTTGACATACTGCGGACGGGAATAGTGGAAGACCATGCCGTGGTGGCAGGGGAGGTGGCGGCGCTGCATCAGCCCCCATGCTTGCTGCTCGGGTGTAAGGGCATGCTCGACGTTGATGGTAATAGGACAATCAGCCGCCTCAGCACAGATAAAGATGCTGCTTAACATAACGAGGAGCCACAGCTTACAGCTGCCAAGGAGCTCCATCCAAGAAATTTTCTTCCGCTTCATAGGTATCAAAGCAAATCTCCTCGCTCCACACTTGATGGTACCAACAATCGATCACATTTTCGCCGGCGTATAGCTCAATCTTGTACGTGACGATGCCATTGGCTTCCCAGTAGTCATCATCGAGTAACTGATAGGTAAAAGAACCGCGGAATCGGTTAACAGGCACTTCCAAGCATTCTGAATTACGGTTGCGAAAACGCACAGTCAACAGAAGCTTCAAGTCTTCTTCATTGTCAAACTCTGGCAAGCGCCAGGTAAACGTCAGCTCTTGGCCTACTGTAGGGCAATATTGCCGTGGATCTGGCGTGCCGACAAAAGAGCTGGCCAGTCGCGCACGGGATAGGTAACGCGATTCCACAATCATGCGCTGCTGCTGACAGGAAACGAACAGCATCAGAGCGGATAATAGGAGAAGGTGCCCTCTCATGATCGAGATGCCTTCAAGGCTGCATAGCCTTCCAGAATCAGCTGTTCGGTTTCCTCCCACCCCAAACAGGCATCGGTGACCGACTGCTGGCTGCACACGGTGGCTTTAGCTGACAGCGGCTGCCTGCCTCCCTTAAGATTGCTCTCTAAGATCATGCCGCATACTTGTTGTGAATCATTGAGAAGCTGCTGGATGGCACTGTGAAAGGCGATACTCTGTCGAGAAGGGTCCTTGCCACTGTTGTCGTGGGAGCAGTCGATGATCAGGCGTTGCTGAAGTCCCTCTTGGGTTAGTAAACGACCTGCTTGCTCTACTGAGGCATTGTCGAAGTTGGGGCGGCCGCCTCCACCTCTCAAGACAATGTGACAATGGGCATTGCCATTAGAGCGTATGATGTTGATGCGTCCGTCACTGTTGGGCCCTAAGAAAGTGTGTGGTGTGTTGGCCACAAGCAGAGCATTGATGGCGATGCTGAGATCGCCATCCGTTCCATTTTTAAAGCCCGTCGGAATCCGTGTTGCTGACACCATCAGCCGGTGGGGTTGCGACTCCGTCGTACGTGATCCCACCGATGCCCAAGTGATGAGGTCGCCGAGGTAGTGGGGTGCTGAGAGGTCAAGGAATTCTGTTGCTGCTGGCACCTCCATGTCTGCGAGGTCGAGAAGAAGCTGCCGCGATTGCTGTAATCCCACCAAGATGTCATTGGAACCATCAAGCTTAGGGTCATAAAGAAGCCCCTTCCAACCCAAGGCAGTCCTAGGTTTCTCAAAGTAGGCACGCATGATGAGTTCGCAGCGGTCACCGACTCGATCAGCCAGAGAGCGCAATTTCTTGGCAAAATCTCTGGCCGCTGTGGTATCGTGGATCGAGCATGGCCCAACGATCAGGAGCACCCGAGAACTTTGGCCATTCAATATGTCGATGACACGTTGCTGTGCTTGTTGCACAAAAGCCAGTTGCTGGGGCGACGCAGGAAGGCAGGCCATCAGCTCTTTGGGTGAAGGTAAGGATTCCAACGACAATGTGGCTTCGACCTGACAGGGCATACAGACCTAATGGCAGCAATAACTAGGGGCCAAATCCTACACCACCGACGATTTATTTCATAGCGTATGAATGAGACGACTCCTCTAGATGCGATGCGCTGCCGTTACGATCAGGAGCGTAGCGTACAGTGGCCTAAGTTGAAAACAACTCTGATCACAACGATGCCACAAGGATATCGTGCTAGCTGCCGTGCAGGCGAGCTACATGTTGCTGCCCCTAGCAACGCTACCCTAGCTACAGGCATCGCACAACTCATGATCGCGCTTAAAAGCGGCCATCTAGAGGAGTATCTAGGCATTCGCCAACCTCATTATTGTTGGCGTATCCTCTGGTCAATCAACGAGACGGGCTGGGATGCCACGCGTCTTCTGGCCTTGGGATACAACGCTGTCGTGGTCGACCATATGACCGAACAAACGGAAGCGTTACGCCAGGCGGGTATTGCTGTGGGACTAAAGTTAGCGCCGCCAGCCGCTGTATCGCGTTGTCCTTTAGATGTTGCTTACCAACAGACGTTCTCTCAACATACTGCTGCCACCGATTTTTTCTGTTGGGAGAGTCAACTTCACCATCCTACGTTTACTCAACATCCTAACGCAGAAAGTTACACGTATTACGAACTATTAGAAGCTGAGCTGCGCCTCCTAGAACAAATTTTACCGCCTACAGGGCAGCTTATCTTCTATATTCCATGCGATAACAGCGAACAAGCGCGTCAGCAGGCACCTTGGCTCAGCCGGCTCAGTGATGTTGTTGGTCCGCGCACTCTCATTGCCTTTTCTTGCACCTCTGGAGATTGCAGCACTGCTCATCCTTTTTGGGATTTGCTTCGCAAGAAAAGAAACCCATCGGCGACTCCACTTCTACCTCTCCTCAATGGCGGAACCCTGGGATTAGGCGAAGGGCTCTGGCCAGTCCTGCCCATCCATACTATCGACGACTGTGTAACACGTATGCTGCCATCTAGCTTTGCAGGCGCGATCATCCAAGCACCACACTTGCCTGCTGGCGATGGCTTATTGGCGTGTGGCTTATGGATGGCATCACAAGCGCTCTGGAGCGGTCGCAGCGCAGCACGTCTAGCAGAAACGTGGTTTGCAGCTTACCAACCAGAGAACCCCTATCTCACTCACGCCCACGCGATTGCTATCGCTGGTGAGATAGCACAAGAGCTAGGGCGCTTTTCACAGGCAAAAGGAGGCGTTTGTACCTCTGCCCATATCGATGTGGTGGCGGCTAAGTTACGCTTATTAGATTCTCTCTACCTGACTGATACCCACACGTCACCCATCCAGCGCTACTTCCATTACTTCAGCCGCGACGCTTGGTGTTTGCTTCACTACCACACCGATAGGCTACGGTTGCCAGGGCCAGGCGTTCCCCATGCTGTCGATCACTCCGGTGGATTTTGGACGCGATTGATCTCTAATGGAAGTCGGATCGTCCCCAGTGCCGCCACAGTCACACCACTCGATCGGCCACGCTGCCTCGCCGATGATCCTGCGATGGCACATCTCTTCGATCTCAATGCACCTTTGGGGCACATGTAGCCTTTGGGATTGTGAGAGCATCAAGCTGCTGATGGAGGGACTGTAGAATCAGCTCATGAGGAATGTTAGCCACATGCTCCGCGTCGGCATGCCAGATCGCGCTATCGCTGAGGGGATGCCACTGCCTTTCTGTGCGTCGGCCAAAGAGGCCAATGACACGCTTCTTTAAGGCTGCGGCGATATGCATGACACCACCATCGCCGACCAAGGCAACATCGGAAGCGTTGACGACAGAGAGGAGCTCGCCGATACTACGTGTCGGTACCACTAAGTTAGGCATCGATAACTTAGCTGAGAGTGCTTGCGCTTTTGCCTGATCGCGCTGTTCGCATGAGATCACAACATGAAAAAGGCGCTGCTTTGCCAGTGTGTTTAAGATAGTGCCATAGCCTTCTACACCAAGAGTATTATTCTCCTTAGTACTCGTGACTGATGTGAAGATAAGTGGCACCCCAGCTTCACCATAGGAAGGTTGCGGTACCGCTGATGGCAGTGTCAAGGTAGGATAGAGATCTGCTGGAACTTCCGCCATGTTAGGAGCAACCAATCGCAAAGCTGCTAGGGCTTGGTGGATAATCCCTTGTGGTGTTTCTGATGGATGAACAGGACAGTTGACTAATCGGCTATGCCACGCCTCATCAACGACAGCAATACGCTGCTTGGCTCTAAGCGCCCACAAAGAAAAATTCATCAGCTTCATCGGTGTCGGCTTTGCGGAAATGGCCACATCGACGCCATGAAACCAATGTCTAAACCCATTGACAAGAGCCGAGAGATACTTGTTTCCCGTCGGCAGCACCGCAACAGCATCATAGCCGCGTAAAAAAGGTACCAGAGGAGCATTGCGCTGCTCGACAATAAGCGTGATCTTAGCCTGAGGTGCCATGCGCCGGCAGTAAGTCAGCAACGGCATCGTACAGAGGAGATCGCCCAAACCATTGCGGCGGATGATAGCAATGTGGCGTGTAGTAGCGAAGTCAATGCGATGCACGGCGGAATCCTTTCATGGATGGTGCACCACTATAAGGACAATCGACGATTCGTTCAATCTACATGTCCATGGATTAATTTGGCCTTGTTCACCACTGAGCCACAGAGACCAGTGAGAAGGGATGGGATTAGCGAGAAGAAATGAAAGGTCTCAATCCAATATTCTAACGCCTTTGTTGCGTAATCTATTTGTTCACCACATAGATCTCAATGATATCTGTGGTGAACAAGAACCTATCCAACTAAATTTGATCCGTTCAAATACTCGAAATATATAAATGTATATTTATTTATACAATCTTAATATTAAATTGTTATAATTCTTATTTTTATTAATACTTTAATGAATGAGGAATATGATAAATAATATAAAAAAGTTCATCATATCAACGTTAGTTCTAGGTAGTGCTTCGCTTGCAGCTTCTGTCGACCTGCCTGACCACTTTACAGTGCGGGAGCGTCTATTCACCTTCATGGCAACCTTTGATGTTGAAAGCCCACGCTATCGCCTAGGCTATGCGCAGAGATCCTTTAGCATCGTTCCAGAATATGTGTTGTACGACTACCAACATCAACCTCAGTTTTCTGCTAGGATGCGTTGGACATTCTTTGGGGTATCCTTTGATATCGCCGACCAAGACGGTCGAAAGATGGGGATTGTCGATGAACGCATTTTCACCTTGTTCCCAGCTTTTGATATCATCTCTGTCGACGGAGAAAAACTGGCGACAGCACGCATGAACTTTTGGGGCACTACCTATACGGTCACGGATCCTGCTACTTCTGAAGTCATCGCCACCATCTCCCGTCCCTTCTTCAACTTTTTTGGCGACACTTGGTCTGTCGATATTATCAACCACGGCTTGCTTAAGCGCAACGGCATCGATCCCGCTGAGTTTGTATTGATCGCGGTATTTCAAACAAATCGTGAGTACTGGGAGCGCGTCCGCCGAGAGCAGCAACAGGAGCAAGATCGTAACCACAGCTTTAAGATGACAGAACGTGCTGACCTTCTTCCAGCCGTTACCGAACAAGTGGAGGCCTATCGCGATGAGTTCTCTGCTATTGATCCTACTGAAGCCGACTTCGAGTCCATCGAACAGAAAGTGGAAGAGATGTACAATGACGAAACTGGCTTAACACCATCCGTAGGTAAGGAAGGGCTCATATCCGACTTGTATCAGGTAGCGCAGCTACTAGCCGATGACAACCTTAGCATCGGTGAAAAGGCAGCCTTGCATCAGATCTTAGAAGAGCGTCTGAACCACCTTCAGTAATGGACGATGGACATCATGGACCTAATAGACGTAATGGACATCATAGACGTCTATAAGAGGTAATTGCAGAAGTCCATTTTGGGGCGAATCCGCGCTTTTAACGTCGGATT